>CANIFK010000570.1 GCA_947466555.1 Acidobacteriota bacterium
TGCTTTGAGCAGGCCTTCGGGCGTTTTCGGGCCCTGGCTTTTGGCGCCGTTGATCCGGGCAGATTCGGCGCGTCGGTTGGAGTGGTTTTGCAATCCCATAGTTTTAGGCTATGGGGTGTTTGACTAGTAACCGGCGGCTTGGGATTTTCTGATTTGGCTGCAGGTTGTTGATTTCGTTTGGGTTAGCGGTTGGAAAATAAAGTCATTTGCCTTGTGATTGACTTTTCCACAGGGGCGATTTTTCCGTAGTACGCTTTACGGAAAAAAATGAGGTGACTGACACCATAATATTGCGTTTGTTAGCGTTCTTCGAGGGCGGATTGGGTGATTTGGGCTTGGGCGTTTACGGTGAGGGTGATGATGAGCAGGGTCTGGGCTTTGGGGATTTTTGGCGGGTCTTTCCAGATATACAGAGACCGGCCGGCGGAGCCGTTGACGATTTCGTTGGGCGGGCCGAAGCGCGCCTCCGCCTTTTGGACGGATTGGCCATCCCAGGCGTTCAAGAGCGCCTGGACGCGGCGGTTGCGGTACTGGCGGCGCCAGTCGACCGTGGCTTCGCGGGCGAAGAGCCAGAAGCCGAGCACGGTCAGCGATACGAAAAAGAATATGACTTCAAATACCAAAGGCGAACTCTATTCTACCGATGACGGTAGGACGGAGTTCGCCTTTGGATTTTTTTGACTGTGCTACTCTTTGCCGATCCGCATGCCGTAGAAGCTGCGGTGGACGAAGAACAACGCTACGGCCAGGCAACCGCCGGCCAGGATGTTGGTGAACATGGCGCCTTGGGTTTCCGTCAACGACACCGCCAACTCCACGGCCAGGAGGCCGAAGAGGGTGGTGAATTTGATGATCGGGTTGAGGGCCACGGAACTGGTGTCCTTGAAGGGATCGCCAACGGTGTCGCCGACGACGGTGGCGTCGTGCAGCGGGGTGCCCTTGGCTTTCAGTTCCACTTCCACAATCTTCTTGGCGTTATCCCAGGCTCCGCCGGCGTTCGCCATAAAGATGGCTTGGTAGAGGCCGAACAGGGCGATGGAGATTAAGTAGCCGATGAAGAAGTAGGGTTCCAAGAAGGCGAACGCGAGAGTGGCGAAGAACACGGTGAGGAAGATATTGAACATCCCCTTCTGCGCGTATTCGGTACAGATTTGCACCACTTTCTTCGAGTCTTCGACGCTGGCTTTGTCGATGCCTTCGAGTTTGATGTTGGCTTTGATGAACTCGACGGCGCGGTAGGCGCCGGTGGTGACGGCCTGCATGGACGCACCGGTGAACCAGTAGATGACCGCGCCGCCGGCGATTAGGCCGAGCAGGAACGGGGGATGGAGAATCGACAGGTTGTTGATGAGTTCGGGTTTCAAGCCGTGGGTGAGGTTGACGATGATGGAGAAGATCATCGTTGTGGCGCCAACGACGGCGGTACCGATCAGCACCGGCTTCGCCGTTGCTTTGAAGGTATTGC
This sequence comes from Acidobacteriota bacterium, assembly GCA_947466555.1. Lineage (GTDB taxonomy): Bacteria > Acidobacteriota > Terriglobia > Bryobacterales > Bryobacteraceae. The sequence goes on from CANIFK010000570.1 coordinate 1,466, forward strand.
CGGCGCCGTCGTTCTCTTCCAGGTTGTGTTTGGCGATTTCGAATTTGGGGTCGAAGCCGAAGTCCTTCTTGATCTCCTTTTCGATGCCGGGGATGGCTTCGATGGTGGAGAGTTCGTAGACGGACTGGGCGTTGTCGGTAACGGGGCCGTAGGAATCGACGGCGATGGTGACCGGGCCCATGCCGAGGAAGCCGAAGGCGACGAGGCCGAAGGCGAAGACGGCGGGGGCGAGCATGAGCGCCGCCATGCCCATGTTGGATACCAGGTAGGCCGCGCCCATGAGGAGCAACATGGCCATGCCGAGCCAGAAGGCGGAGAAGTTACCGGCAACCAAACCCGAGAGAATGTTGAGCGACGCGCCGCCTTCGCGGGAGCTGATCACCACTTCCTTGACGTGGCCGGATTCGGTGGAGGTGAATATTTTCACCAGCTCGGGAATAATCGCGCCGGCGAGGGTGCCGCAGGTGATGATTGTCGAGAGCTTCCACCAGAGTGAGGCATCGCCGCCGATGTTCGGAATAAGCGCGTAGGAGACGACGTAGGTCAGCACGACGCTGACGATGGAGGTGAGCCAGACGAGGATGGTGAGCGGGGCCTCGTAGTTCATCTTGTCGGCGTTCTCATACTTGGCTTTGGCGATGGCTTCGTTCAGGAAGTAGCTGCCTGCGGAGGCGACGACCATCATGATGCGCATGGAGAAGATCCAGACGAGGAGTTGGATCTGCACGAGCGGGTCCTTGACGGCGAGGAGGATGAAGCTGATGAGAGCGACACCGGTGACGCCGTAGGTTTCGAAGCCGTCGGCGGAGGGGCCGACGGAGTCGCCGGCGTTGTCACCGGTACAGTCGGCAATGACGCCGGGGTTGCGGGCGTCGTCCTCTTTGATTTTGAAGACGATCTTCATCAGGTCGGCGCCGATGTCGGCGATTTTGGTGAAGATGCCGCCAGCGACGCGGAGGGCGGCGGCGCCAAGGGATTCGCCGATGGCGAAGCCGATGAAGCAGGGGCCGGCGTAGTCGCGGGGGACGAAGAGGAGGATGAAGAGCATCAGCAGCAGTTCGACGGAGATGAGGAGCATACCGATGCTCATGCCGGCCTGCAACGGAATGGCGTAGCAGGGGAACGGCTTGCCGCGGAGGGCGGCGAAGGCGCAACGGGAGTTGGCGAACGTGTTGACGCGGATGCCGAACCAGGCGACCGAGTAACTACCGGCGATACCGACGAGACTGAACAGAAGAATGATGGCGACTTTTATGAATTCGAAGTGCTGGAGCACGCCGAAGTAAAAGATCATGATGACGCCGATGAAGAGTTCGAGGATCAACAGGAACTTGCCCTGAGTTAGCAAGTATGTTTTGCACGTTTCATAGATCAGCTCACTGACTTCGAGCATGGATTTGTGAACCGGCAGGTTCCGGAGGTGGTTGTACATCAGCAGGCCAAAGAGGAGCCCGAGGAAACCAACGACGAGCCCACTCATGAGCAGCGTGCGGCCGGAGACGCCGTCGAGGAAAGTGGCCTGGTTGAAATCGGGCAGAACGAGATTAGCCTCGCCGCCGCTGTGCCGAACGGGCGCAGCGTCCTGGGCGTAGGCACAGACGCCTATGAGGGCCAGGAGCGAGACGAAAAGAAGGACACGCATAAAGCGGGTCCGGGAGCCGCGGGCGGAAGGTTCTCCGGCGGGCGGGATGGGCGAATTAAATCGCAACTGGGAATGCGAGAGCATTCTAGCGAATCCTCCAAAGCTTCGAGAACGACCCTGGTTTGGGCCGAAACACACTCTATCAGCAGAAGGTTAACGGAAGCAAATTTTGTATTTCTAATCAGCGTGCGAATAGAACGACCCGCCTAAGGCTATATAGCCCATTTGGCATAGGGGTAAATTCCATTCAAGATCGTTACCGGTTGCGACGATAAAGGATGGGAGTGAAGGAGTTCGAGATGGATTTGATGCCAATACTGTTGATTTCGGCGAATGTGTTGACGCTGGCGTGGGCCTTGAAGTTACTGGGGCGGCAGCCGAATCGGCGATTGCGACATTTGGTATTGACGGTGAGTATTGTGTCGATGACGCAGACGGCGGCGTTCCTTTGCCACTTGCAGGGGCAGAGCCTGATGCAGGCGGCGGCGGTGGTGCAGCAGTGTGTGACATCGATGGGAACGTTGGCGGCGGTGTACTTATTGTGGATGGAGATCCGGGACCGGCGGCGGACGGATGAGATGCTGCGGTTGGCCGAGCATGAGAGCCAGGTGCGCCATGGGCGTGTGATGCGGGAAGCGCGGATGGCGGCGCGGGCTTCGGATTCGCACTGAGAGAAGTTGCCAGACAAATCCCAGGTGACAGTCACCCCCCTTCGCCCTTCGGGCTTCGGAGGGCAAGCCTAGGAAAAGGCTGGGTTAGAGGACTTCTAGGATCAGGCACTTGAGGTAGAGCGTTTCGGGGATGGCCGGGAGAATGGGATGGTCGGCGGCCTGGACGCGGCGTTCGAGTAAGCGGAGAGTGCGGCGGGTGTCGCGGGCGGCGGCGGTGACGGCGTCGAGCAACATCTCCTCACTCATGTGATGGGAGCAGGAACAGGTGACGAGGACGCCGCCGGGTTCCAGGAGCTGCAGGGCGCGGAGGTTGATCTCTTTGTAGCCGCGGCCAGCGCCTTCGAGGGTTCCCTTGGTTTTGGCGAAGGCGGGCGGGTCGAGGACCACCGTTTGGAAACGGCGGTTGGCGGAGCGGTAGGCGGAGAGGAGATCGAAGACGTCGGCCTCTTTGAAACTGATGTTGGTGATTTCGTTGCGGAGCGCGTTGCGGGCGGCGGCGGAGAGGGCGGCGGCGCCGGAATCGACCGCTTCCACCGACTGGCAGGTGCGGGACATGTGAATGGCGAAGCCGCCGGTGGAGGTGAA
>CANIFK010000571.1 GCA_947466555.1 Acidobacteriota bacterium
AGGGTTAGAGGATATTGCGGGATTTGGCGAAGGCGTGGAGGGCGGTTAGGGGTTCGATGACCGCCTCGTCGCTGGGGACGAAGAGCACCGTTTGTTCACGACGGGCGAGGATGGCGCTGGCGACCAGGGCGCGCATGAGCCAGATGGCGGAGTGGACATCGGCGCATTCGAGGCCTAGCCAGCCGGGGTAGTTGTGGGCGGTTGGCTCCAGCCCGGTGGCGGCACGGATGGCGTCCGGGATGTTCGGGTTCGATTCGGCTTGGGGCTGGAGGAGTTCGCCTTGCTTTTCGAAGAGTGCGGCGATTTCGCGCTGCTGGGCGGGCCAGGTGTGCTGGTCCCAGTAGTGGAACGTTTTCGCTGTTGAGGTGATGACGTTTTTGACTTCCTTGGCGATGCGGTAGTGGGGGCCGGCGGGTAGGAACAGATTCGCCCCTTCGGTGCGGGCGGAGACGTTTTCCATGACGATGGCGCGGGTGAGCCAGCCGGCTTCGGTGGGGTCGGCGCAGGTGACTTCGATCCAGCCGGGCTGTTGGGACAGGGTGGCTTTGAGCGTCGTTACGAGTTGAATGCCTCGGCAGATCTCGGTGGCGATTTCGGCGTATTCGTTGGGGTGGGCTTCGATTTCGGCTTGGGTGGCGGGGAGGAGGAGGGTGCCTTTGTGAGGCGGGCCGCCGGCCATGGCGAGATCGCAGAACGAACCCCATATCTCGTTCCAGGCAACCTTTCCATCCGGGCCGTATTTGAGGCCGGCGGAGCCCATGGAGACGGGTTGCACCTCTTCGTAGCAGTCCTGGTATCGTTCCGGGAGGATGGCCTTGATTCTCTGTTCCAGGAGTTCGATTGTGGTGACGGCTTCCATCCTCTTTAGCGTAGCTGGGATGGTACTAAGCTGGAGGAATGGCGAAATGGTTTGTCCTATTGGCGGTTGTTCTGGCGGGTTGTGCGAAGGGGCCGGAGCCTGTTCCGCCTGTTGCTGCTGCGGTGACCGATGCGGCGTCGCCGAAGTATGACGGGGCATTCTGGAAGACCTGGGGGGACGGGTTCGCCGAGTTGACCAGTTACGATTTGCAGTATCCGCGGTATGGATCGAAGCGGCCGGGGACGGCGGTTTCCATCTTTGTGGCGGAGACGTTTTCCAATTCTCTGCGCGTGAAGAGCGACCCGGGGGTTCGCGATAAAAAAGACGAGTTCTCCGTGATGAAGCTAAACCTGGTGGAGGACTTTCAGACCGGCGTGTATGACTACAACCTGATGCTGCAGACCTTTGTGGCGGTGGACGGGGTGAACGGGCGGCCGGCAGGGGTGACGACGAAGGTGGCGTGGAGCAGCCAGGAGTGGTGCGGGAATCTGTTTAAGACGGCGCTTTTCGACAAAGACGTTTTGCGGGTGACGAGCCACAGTTACTTTGACGGCGAAGGGGATCAGGCGTTGAGCGAGGCGACGCCGGCGGCGGCGGTGTTGAGCGAAGACGCGCTGATGCTGTGGGCACGCGGGATGGCGTGGCCGGTGTTGAAGAGCGGCGAGACGCGGGAGGTGCCGGTGCTGATGTCGATGCAGTCGGCGCGGTTTAAGAAGGGCCCGCGGCAGTGGGGGAAGGCGGTGTTGTCGCGTGATTCGACGGGCGCGGTGGACGTGTTCCGGGCGAAGTTGAGCGATGGGCGGGAAAAGGTTTTTGAGGTCGAAAAGACGGTGCCGTTCCGGGTGTTGAAGTATTCAGGGAGCGACGGCTTGGAGGCGACGCTGGTGGCTTCGGAGCGGATGAAGTATTGGGAGTTGAACAAGGCCGGTGGCGAGGCGGCCTTGGAAAAGTTGAAGTTGAAAGTGCGCGCCGCGAGGACGATGTAGGGGCTTAGTATTCGTAGGGCCAGTGGGGCTTGGCGAAGAGGCCGCCATCGACGTAGAGGGTTTGGCCGGTGACGAAGTCCGACAGTTCTCCGCAGAAGAAGACGACGGCGCGGCCAATATCCATGGGGGTTCCGACGCGACCGAGGGGCGTCACTCCCGCCCAGGTGCCGGCGTAGTCGCCCGCTTCTTCTTTGGTCCGTTCGATTTCGACGGCGCCGGGGGCGACGCAATTGACGCGGATGCCGTACTTGCCTAGTTCGACGGCGGAGACCTTGGTGAACTGCTCCATACCGCCCTTGGAGGCGGTGTAGTTGACCAGGCGAGGGAAGGCGACTTTGTTGCAGCCGGAGCCGATGTTGATGATGCGTCCGCCGCCGGAATCCTTCATCAGGCGGGCGGCCTGCTGGGTGCAGAGGAAGCAGCCCTTGAGGTTGGTATCGAGGACGTGATCCCACTCTGCTTCGGAGAGTTCGAGGAGGGCTTTCCAGGTTTGGACGCCGGCGTTATTGACGAGGATATCGAGGCGGCCGAACTCCTTGATGACTGTCGCGAACATGGCCTCCACTTCGGCGGCGACGCTGACGTTGGCCTGCACGACGATGGCGGCGACGCCCATGCCGCGGATCTCTTCAGCGGTGGCTTCGGCGCCCTTCTGGTCCGAGTTGTAATTGACGACGACGTTGGCGCCGTGGCGGGCGAGTTGGAGGGCCACTCCTTTGCCAACACCTTTGCTGGCTCCGGTTACGAGGGCGACTTTGCCGTGGAATTCCTTGTCCATGATGTCCAGTTTAATAGGCGCGGGGGATGAGCTTGTCGAGATCGTCGATGGAGAAGTCCGGCGACTTGCAGCAGGCGATCATGGGGCGTTCTTTCTCTTCGATTTCGAGCGCCCGGGCATACACGTGTTCGGCGATCTCTTTGGGGATCAATGCCGCGCCGTGTTTGTCGCAGTGGAGCAGATCGCCGGGGTGGACGAGGAGGCCGAAGACTTTGACGGGGCGGTTGAACTCTTCGAGGTGGGCGTAGCCGTGGGAGACGTGGAGGCCGCTCGCGAAGAAATGGAAGCCGAGGGGTTTGACTTCGTCGATATCGCGGACGGAGCCATTGGTGAGGAGGCCTTGGGAGCCGAGAGCCTTATGGATATTGGCGTTGACTTCGCCCCAGTAGGCGCCGCCGGAGACGGGGCTGAGGTCCTGGATGACGGTGAGCTTGGGGCCCTTCGCGTCCCGCGTGTATTGCCAGTAGTGCTTGCGGTCCACGTTGCGCGGGTTGGGCGCGGGCTGGCCAGAGTGGATCGTGGCCGTGCAGGCGTAGCCGACCATGGGGCCGAGATCGGGGAAGACGCAGTGGACGCCGGGGCCGGTGTAGGTGAACTCGCGAGGCATGACCTCGAAGGTTTCGACGGCGTTGGCTATGGTGCAGGAGTTAAAGCGACGGAGGGAGAGGGGGTCCATTTTTTGGTTCCGATGTAGAGGAAGATGCCGAAGGCGAGATAGATGACGGAGGTGGCGCTGAGGCAGGCGGCCATTCCGTAGTGCTGCGACGCGGAGGCGATGGCGACGGGAGCGATGCCGCCGCCGAGCCAGCCGAGAGAGTTCATGGTGCCGACGGCGCTGGCGCGGCGTTCGACGGGGACGTAGTCGTAGAGCGTGGCCCAGATGTTGGCGTCGTAGAGACCTTTACAGAAGCCGAAGCCGATCATGGCGATGATGAGGATCGTGACGTCGATGGTCCAGCCGGTTAAGAAGAGGAACGGGACGCCGCCGAGGAGGCCGATGGCCTGGGTGAGGGCGCGGCCGCCGAGTTGTTTCTTGGCGAAGCGATCGGCCAGCCAGCCGCCGAAGAGGACGCCGAGGACGCTGGCGATTTGGAGGAACGCGGTTGCCGAGAAGCCGGCCATGGTGAGGGATAGTTTGAAGGTGCGGTAGAGGTACGTCGGCATCCAGGTGAGGAAGATGAGGGCGACGAAGTTGGCGCCGATGAAGGTGAGCGTCAGCACGTAGACCATGGGGTGGGAGAAGATCTCTTTGAACGGGACGGGGGCGGCGGCCTTTTCCTTGGGGGCTTCGGGCTCGCGCAGGAACTTCCAGAGGCCGAGGCCGAGGAGGACGCCCAGCAGGCCGAACGTATAGAAGCCGGCGCGCCAGCCGTAATATTGACCGAGGTAACCGGCGAATGTGCCACCGGCGATGGTGCCGGCGTAGACGCTGGACTGATGGAGCGACATGGCGCGCGAGCGAGTGTCGGGCCCGTGGAAGGCGCTGACCAGGGCCATGGAGGCGGGGAAGTAGAAGGCTTCGCCGAGACCTTCGAGGGCGCGGAAGGTGACGAGGTGGGCGTATTGGGTGGACAGCGCGGTGGCCACGGTGATTAGGGACCAGGCGATGAGGCCGCCGAGGACGACGGTTTTGCGGGAGAGGCGGTCGCCCACCCAGCCGGCGAAGGGGCCGGCGGCGGCGTAGACCCAGGTGAAGGCGCTGCCGACGATGCCGAGTTGGACATCGGAGAGGTTCA
>CANIFK010000572.1 GCA_947466555.1 Acidobacteriota bacterium
CGCAAGCCGCTCAACAATTCAAACGGCGAATTCGTGGAGCCGAAAACCGGAATGAACGACCGCGTGAACGGATCAAACGATTCCGTTTTCCGCCACAACGTCCGCGCGCTGAACTGGTCACGCACACTGAACGCGTGGTCGATCTTCATGCTGTAGTTGTCCCAGTTGCTATTGGCGTTGCTCTGCACTAGATAGTTCAGAGCATTCGAATTCATGTTGGCCTTCGGATAGTAAGCCGCCATCTTCAGCGCCACCGGGTCGAACCGTGACGAAGGAATCTGCTTGCCCGGAAACGGCGTGTTCCGGTTCAGCGGGTCGGTGATCGCCAGCGCCTTCCCCGTTGCATCCACAGCCGCCGAAAAGTCGCCGCCAATCATCCCATTCGCCGGCACCAGCCCGCGTCGCGTAGCGCCCGAAATCTGTCGCAACGACTCCCAGCTCGCCAGGAAAAACGTCTTGTTTCGCCCGTCATAAATCTTCGGAATTACCACCGGCCCCGACGCTGTCGCACCAAACTGGTGCCGCCGTAACTTCGACTTGTCCACGTCAAAAAAGTTCCGCGCATCGAAAACATCATTCCGCATGAACTCATACAGCGAACCCCGCAACCGGTTCCCGCCGCTCTTTAGAATCACGCTCAACACGCCACCCGCATACCGCCCATATTCGGCCGCGAAACCGGACGTGATCATCTTGAATTCCTGCACACCCTCCAGCGGCGGACTCACCATCGATCCCGTATTCCGCCTCTGCGTATTGTTCATTCCATCAATCAAAAAGCCCGCATTATCGGCCCGCGCGCCGTTGATCGCAAACGCCCCGTCCCCGTCCTCCCCCTTCGGCAACACGCCCCCGCTCAAATACGCCAGGTCTGAAAAATTGCGCCCCGCCAGCGGCATCTCGCGAATCTCATCGTTGGTTGTAACGTCCCCACGCGCGCCACTCTCCGTGTTCAATACCGGCGGCGTATCCACAATCGTCACGCTCTCTGTCACCGCGCCCACCTGGAGCGAAACGTCCAGCCGCAACACCTGGTCCAGCGCCAGCGTAAACTCCGGCCGCCGGTACAACTGAAACCCCTCCCGCCGCGCCTCCAGCGAATAGCGCCCCGGCGCCAGGTTCGGCGCCGTAAAATCGCCGCTGTCCCGCGTCACCACTTCATGCCCCTGGTTCGTCTCCAGGTTGGTCAATTTCACCGTCACCGCCGGCACCACGCCCCCAGCGCTATCGGTCACCCGCCCCACCACCGTCGCCGATGGCGTCTGGCCGAAAACAGCCATGCAAAACAGCGGCAACAATGCCGCCCGGAATCGTGCAAACATGGAACACCTCGCGAGAACTATTACCCGTAGTTTACCCGCATTACATAGTTGTTTTGCGCGTAGCCGGTCCCAGGAACTCCCGAATCTTCCCCAACTCCGTCTGCCAGTCGCCAACCCGCACGCCCGCCTTGTCCAACCCCGCTCCCCGCGCAAACACAAACGCCGCACCCGCCCCCAACTCTCCCCGCAACCCCGCGCCCGTCACCCAGTAGTGTCGCGCCCGCTTGTCCCACACCCGCGCCATCGCGTCCGTCGTTGGTGCCCAGTCCGTGCGCGCCACCGGCTGCCAAATCACATGCGCCTCCAACGCGTCGTTCTCATACTCCATCAACAACGCCTGCAAGCGCTCCGCCACCGCCAGGTCCGCCGGCGTCGTTGGCGACAACACTGCCACCACCCGCGGCTTCGCCACCCCAGCCTGAAACGCCTGCCGGAACGCCGCCTCATCGCCCAACGGCGTCTGCCCCTCCGGCGTTGACCCCGCGGAAAACAGATACCACCACGCCACCCCGCCCACTGCCACCACCGCCAATAACCACACCACCAATACCGCCCGCCTCATCCCACAAACTCCCGCACCTGGGCCACGCACTCCGCCACCGGCCGCGTGCTGTCCACCACAATCCCCGCACCCCACCACGGGTACGTCGTCGCAATCTCCGTCACCCGCTCATCCGTCAAATCCAACCCAGGATGCGAATCCCGCCGCGCCCTGTTCCGTTCCAACAGCACCGCCAACGGCGCTGTGAAATCCACCACATAAACCGCCGCTCCCGCCCCGCGCGCCACCGCCAAGCACCCCTGCCGGTCCTCGGCGTGACCAAACCCGCCATTGCAGATCACGATATCGGTATACCGCAACAGATGCCCCGCGGTCCACAACACCGCACGGTAGGCCACCTCCCGGTCCGCCCGCGTGTGAGCCGCGTCGGGCAGCACCGCCATCCGCGCCGCGTCCATCTCCAAATGCGCCCACCCCAACTCGCGCCCCACCGTGGACTTCCCCGTACAAGGTGGCCCGCCAAAAACCACCAGCTTCTTCATGGCTTGAGCGTCAACGTGGACTTCACCGTCCACCCGCCCGGATAGTGCAGCGGATAACTCGTCGCGTTCGAATACGCCTCCCACTGATCCTTGAAATGGCCCGACAGCGGCTGCCCGCTCTGCCCCACCGGCAGGTTCAACAACCCACCCTGCGGATCCCCAAAATCCACCACCATCCGCATCGATGGCCCCATCCGCCCCGTCGTCTGCTTCACCGTCGTCGACGACCCGCTCACCCCCACCGGCCCGATCTGAAAATACCCTGACACCCACGGTACCCCGCGCACCACCGGGTTCACAATCGCCAGCTTGTTGAACTCGCCCCACTGCCACTTCCGCACGTCCGTCCCCTGCCGCCGCGAGCCCTCTTCCACGCCCTCCTGCAGGCACCGCAGCAACTCATGATCCCAATCGGCAAACCACCCCTCCGGCCGCTTCCGCAACATGTTCTCCATCACGCCGAAATAGATAAACGGCTCCCATTCGATCGTCGGCATGTTCGTCGCCTTCGCCGCGATCGACCGCCGCAAATAGTTCGCCAAATACGTCGCAATCAACGGCTCCGCCTTCGCCGCGTCCATGTCGCCCTTCCACCCGCGCAGCATCTCCACCGCGTCCTTCAACTGCGGATTGCTGGCCTTCTTCTTGTCCCACGCCGCCACCACCTGCCCCGCCAGGAAATGCGAAAACGGCGAGTAGATATCGGCCTGCAATTTCACCATCTCCTCCGGCGCCCACTTCTCCCGCCGCTTCAGTTCATCCAAAATCCGGTTCGCCCGGTAATGCGGCGCAAAGTTCCCGCTCACCGCATACGGATACTTCTCCGGAAACGGATTCTGATTCCCCGTCACAATCAGCCCCGGCCCCGGATTGTAGAACGACGGCAGCTCATCAAACGGAATAAACCCCTGCCATTCGCAAGTCCCCGCCGCCAGCACCCGCTGCCCGTTGCAGTCTTTCCGGATCGGCAATGGTCCCGTCACCTGCAGCCCAATGTTCCCGTCCTTGTCCGCATACGCCACGTTCGACGCCGCCCCCGGAAACTCCCGCAGCGCGTCCCGAAACTCCGCCCAATTCTTCGCCCGGTTCAACTTCACCAGCCCGATCTTGAACGGCCCATTCTCCGCCGCCACCCACCGCAGCGCCACCGGCTTCCCGCCCGGCCCGCTAAACACCGGCCCGTGCTCGTTCACTAACTGCTGAAACGGCTCCCCCGCCGTCCCCTTCACCGCAATCCTGTCCCGCTCCAGTCGCGCCTGCTGCGTCGCCGGCACATACAAATCCTGAACGTCAAACCCGAGATTCGTAATCCCCCAGGCGATGTGCTCGTTCCGCCCCACCACAATCGCCGGCACTCCGGGAATCGCCACGCCCGTCACGTTCACGCCCGGCCCCTGCAAATGGGTCATGTACCAAACGCCCGGCAACGACCACGCAATGTGCATGTCATTCGCCACCGCCGCCTTGCCCGACCGCGTATGCGCCCCGCTCACCGCCCATGCATTCGAACCGGGCTGATTCTCCGATCCCGTCCGCTCCGGAAACAGCTGCGCAACCTTCGCCGTGTCACCCTTCTCGTACATCGCCTCCCGCGTCAGGTCGTGCTTATACGTGTTGCTCAACGATTGCTGCATCATCAGCCCCACCAGCAGCGTGTCCTCAATCCGCCACGGCCGCGGCTTGTAACCCAGCAGTGTGAACTCCACCGGCAGCCGGTCCATGTGCGTCTCCATGTAATGGTTCACGCCCCGGGCATAGGCCGACAGCACCGCCCGGTCCTCGCCCGTCACCGATCGCGCCCGCTGCTCGGCCAACCGCGACATCCGCAACCGCCGGAACTCCCGATCACTTTCCAACGCCGCCAAACCCGCCACCTCCGCCAACTCCCCCGCCGTCATTCGCCGAAAAGATTCCATCTGCCAGAACCGGTCCTGCGCCGTCACAAACCCCTGCGCAAAGTACAGGTCCTCCGCCGTCTCGGCGA
>CANIFK010000573.1 GCA_947466555.1 Acidobacteriota bacterium
AGACGTTCACGAACGGCTCGACGGGGGCTGTCCTGGCGGGTTTTAACTCGGTCTGGGACGATTTTCTGTTGGACACCGAAACCGGTAAGACCTGGGCAGGGATGACGAACGCAGAGCGCGCCGCCTCAGCGATTAAAGTGAACAAGCTGGTGTGGACAGGCACCAATGTGACGAGTGCTGTTCCCACCATTCTGGGTTCCCCCACGCTGCTTTTGACAGCGCCAGCGAGCGTCACCGGTGAGTACCTCGTGGGCACGGCGACTTTCGGTCCGGGGTTGACCGCCGGCGGAGTTACCGGGGAAGTGATGCCGGTAGTCGACACCGCCGGCGGAATCGGACTGGCTTGTACCGCGCTCTCGGCTCTGAATGCGACCGCGGTGAACGGCAAAATCGCGTTGGTTGATCGTGGTACATGTGGCTTCAACATTAAGGTGAAGAATTGCCAGAACGCCGGGGCGATCGGCGTTCTTGTCGCTGACAACGCCGCAGGAAGCCCGCCACCGGGATTGGGCGGTACGGATATTACGATCACCATTCCCTCCGTCCGTATCACGCAGGCCGCTGGCGTCACACTGAAGGCCGCTTTAGCAACTCGCACTCGGACCCGCTCCGGTATGTTTGCGACGTTGAAATTGGATCTTTCCAAACGGCCCGGCGCAGATGCGTCCAACCGCGCTCTGATGTACACTCCCAATCCGTTCCAAGGCGGATCCTCGGTCTCGCACTTCGACGTCACCGCGTTTCCGAACCTGTTGATGGAACCGGCGATCAACGCTGATTTGACACACGAGGTGACGACGCCGGCGGATCTGACGTACAAGTTGCTCAAGGATATCGGCTGGCAGTAGGCTGATTTCGAGAGCCTCTACCGTTTAAAGTCCGGCGAGTAGGGGGCAGACAGCGTAACTCTGCCCCCCAGCCCTCAATGAGTTCGCGCACACCGGTCACCTTCTGGGCGGACAGATTGTCCATCACGGCGACGTCATTCTTGCTCAATTTCAGCGGACGTCGGTAGCCAGCTCAATTGTCATCGTTGCGCCCCGCCCCGGCTGCCGGATCGATCCCCGCTATCTCCGGCCGCCATTCATCCCGCCTCGGCGTAAGCTTGGATTGGTGGACCGCCGTCAACGGCATGAAGGAGCAGCTATGAGCGAACGCAAAATGATCGATTGCCACACGCACCTCATGTGGTACCCGGACCACATCAGCGAGCAGTACGCCGAAGAAGCCCTCGCCTCCAAGCTCGTAAAACTGAAGCGCAGCGGCGGCCTCGCCTATTCCGCCAACCTCGATAAACACGTCTACGACTCCACCCCCGAAAGCCATCTGAAAGCCTCCGAAGGCATGTCCCATGTCGTCGTCTTCGGCCTGCAAGCCAAAGCCAGCGGGCTCGATATTCCCAACGAAGTCATCGCCGACTATGTCGCCCAGCACCCCGGCCGCATGGAAGGCTGGGCCTCCGTCGACCCCACCCGTCCCGACTGCATCGAACACCTCGAATACTGCGTCAACACCCTCAAACTCAAAGGTCTGAAACTAGGCCCCGTCTACCAGCACTTCGATCCGCAGGACCGCAAACACTGGCCGTTTTTCAAACGAGTCGAACAGCTCGGCCTCCCCACCATGTGGCACCAGGGCACAACGTTCCCATCAGCCGCCAAGCTCAAATGGGGCCTCCCCCTCCAACTCGAAGACCTCGCCATGGATTTCCCCGCCATGAAGATGATCGTCGCCCACCTCGGCCACCCCTGGGAAACGGATCTGATCGTACTCATCCGCAAATGCCCCAACATGTACGCCGACATCAGCGCCGTCCACTACCGCCCCTGGCGCTACTGGCAAGCCATGGTGACGGCCATGGAGTACGGCGTCGAACACAAAATCCTCCCCGGTTCCGACTTTCCCTCCGGCACCATGGCCAACATTGTCGCCGGCCTCCGCAACGTCAACAAAGTCGTCGAAGGCACCAACCTCCCCAAAATCCCCGACGAGGTCCAAGACATGATCCTCTACGAAAACTGGAAAGCCTTCTTCCCTCAGTGGGCGTGAGCGCGCCGCCCACCAAACCGTTGCACCTTGCATTCCAAGCCGCCGCCCGCTACTATCGCCTGATCGTCTCAACTCCGCGCCGCAAGTTCCTGCAAGGCAATCGTGCACTCTTCCACGCTCCTAGCCTCCGGCCCGCATCTCCGTAAACTCCTCCTGGCCGGACTGCTGATTGCCTTCGGCACCGTCGCCATCGATATGGCTACTGCGCTAAAGATGGGGCCAACCATCGTAGCGGGAGATGGTGCGCAATACGTCGATCTTGCCCATTCCCTAGCCACCGGCCGCGGATACACTCTGGAAATCGGCCCGTGGCCGGATAAACCGAACGTCGGCCGCGCCCCCCTCTGGCCTGCCCTGCTCGCCATTCCTGTCTGGCTGTTCGGAGCAGCCGACCCCCGCCTGGTCGCGCAGTGCACCGGCGCCGTTCTACATGGCGTCTCCGCCCTCCTGCTAGTCCTGCTCACATTCCGGCTAACCGGCCGGTTCTGGGCTGCCGTTGGCGCCGGCGCGATGCTCGCCATCTACCTGCCGGAGACGGGTTTGGTGGTTCGCGGGTACTCCGAGGTTGCCTATGTCGCCGCTATGCTGGCCGGCGTTCTCCTGTTCATCGAGGACGGATTGCTGCCCTATCTCGGCGCCTTCCTGGCCGGTGCCGCCGTACTCGCCCGCCCCAATTACGCAATTCTGCCTTTTCTGCTGATGGCGCTCGTGCTGCTCTCTCGCAATCGGAAAACGGGCCGCCTTTTCCCGGCCGCGGCAACCCTTCTCTTCTGCTTGCCAACAGCGTTCTGGGTCGCCCGGAATCACGCTGTTTCCGGGTACTTCCCACTCCTAAGCGCAACCGAAGGCGAGACCTTGTATGGCGGCAACAACGCCGTCGTCGCGTCCCAGCCGGAGCTCTGGGGCTACTGGCTGGCTCCCAACGAAATCCCCGGTGAACCGAGCAAACTGGATCTGGCGCGCGAGAAAACCGAGGCACAAGTTAATGCCTACTATCACGACAAAGGCGTCCGCTATGTCCGCGAACACCTTGCCGCGATGCCCCGCATGTTGGTCGGCAAATTGGTGCGCGGCTTTATCCCCATGTCGTGGACCCGCGACCCGTTCGCCATCGTGGTAGCCTGTTTCCGCTTTTGCCGCTACAGCCTCTTCTTGCTGACCTTCCGCTTTTGGCCCGGCCGCAATGGCGTATATGATGCCGTAGTCGCCACCATGTTCCTTCTCACGCTGGGGACAACCCTGGTCTACTACGGCTCGTTTCGTCTGACCTATTGCATCGAGCCCTTTCTCTTCCCCTACATCGCGGCGGGCATCGCGCACGCGTTCTGGCCGGGCACAGCCACGTCCCCGGACACGCCATGAGACGGTTCCTGGGGATCGTGGCATTTCGATCCTACCGGCTCACCACCAGCACCCGGCCCCCCGGCAGCGGCACCGCCCTCTGCCCGGCCGACAGTACCCGGTAATTCCCCCCGCCCGTCGCCACCACCGTGCTCCCGTCCTGCGAAAGCAGATTGCCGCCGCCTGTCGCCACAACGTTCCCGCCACCCGTCGCCACAACTTGCCCGCTCACCGTCACCCGCGCCGAAAGCCCGCCAACATTGGTCGAAATCGTAATCGTCCGGTTCCGGTTGTCGGTCAACGAAAAACTCGCCCCCTGGCTATTCATCGCGCCCATCGTCGCCTGCACCGCGTTCAACAGCTCCGCGAAGCTGCCCCAATTCCCGCCGTTATACAGCTTCGTGTTGCACTCCCCGAACTCCCCAATCCCGTACGGGTTCCGCGTGTTCCCCGTCGCATGCCAAATGGCGATCGTCACCCACAGGTCCCGGCAGTAGTTGGCCTGCCGCGCGGCTTCCATCCGCTGCGAAGTCGGGTTCGGCACCTGCGCCGAAACAGGAGCCGCAATCCCCAAAAACAGGCAGCAAACCGCCAAAGTCGTCAGTTTCATCGATGTGTCCTCTTATTGCACGCGAAGCGAGTTGATAAGCGCGCCCAGGTCGGCTTCGTGCGAAGCGAAGTCGGCCGGCCGCGTAAACGTAACCAGAGCGGCGCCGCCCTGCCCGGTAGCCTGAAACGCCGCCAAATAGGAGTACGGCGCATCCGCCACCACCACCTCCATCCGCAGCTCCAACGAAGTCACCCCATTCCGCGTCCGCTCCTGTTGCGACACCACCCGCGGCGCCCGCCCGGAGCGGCTCATATTCTCCATCAGCATCTTCGCGAACCCCGCCGCGCTCCGCTGGCTCGAATCCACCATCAGAATCGCGAACGCCTTCTCGTCCTTGCTGACAAA
>CANIFK010000574.1 GCA_947466555.1 Acidobacteriota bacterium
CGCGGTCTCCTCGGTCTCACCGTCGCCTGCGCCCGCTGCCACGATCACAAGTTCGATCCCATCCCCACCGCCGACTACTACGGCATGGCCGGCATCATGCACTCCACAGCCATGCGGGAGGCTGTCATTGACTCGCCCCAACGCGCCGCCGAAATCCGCGCCGCCCATCTCCGCGCCGCGCCCGTCACGCGCAAGCCCGGCAAGCTGAAACTCGCCCTCCGCCCCTCCGACGAAGTCTTCGAAGACTTCAGCGGACCCACCTGGGGCAAGTGGATTCCCACCGGCGAAGCCTTCGCCAACGGCCCTCACGATGGCGTGGCCGATTCCGCCGGCCGCGGTGCTAACGAACTCGTCGGCTCTCTCACCAGCCAGAAATTCCGCATGCCCAAGCACTGGGTCCACGTCCGCTTAACCGGCACCAAAGGCGACAAATCTCTCATCGAACGTGAACCGCTTCGCTTGACCCTCGTCGCCGATGACTACAAGAGCGTCCACTGGGTCGGCAGCGGCAAACAGGATTTCGATTGGGTCAGCTTCCGCATGACCCTCGCCTACGAGCGCAGCTGCTATTTCGAACTGGTCGACCGCTCCCGCACCGGCAACATCGCCATCGATGCCATCATCTTCTCCGAAGAATCCAAGCCCCCTCCAACCGAAACGGTCGAACCGGCCGATTGGCGCGAACCCGCCCCGCTCCCCGTAGCGCTACCCGAATCCACCTTCGGCATGATCGCCTGGGACGAAGCCCCGCAGGATATCCGCCTCCACATCCGCGGCAGCCATCAGAACCTCGGCGACGCCGTCCCCCGCCACTTCCTGCAAGTCATGTGGCGCTCCCCCGAACCCCCGGCCATCAAAGGCTCCGGCCGTCTCCTCTACGCCGATTGGCTCACCTCCGACGCCGTTCCCCTCCTCGCCCGCGTCTACGTAAACCGCGTGTGGAAACACCACTTCGGCCACGGCCTCGTCCGCAGTGCCGATAACTTCGGCCTCACCGGCGAACGCCCCTCGCACAAGGAGCTTCTCGATACCCTCGCCGCGAAATTCGTCGCCAATGGCTGGAGCACCAAACAACTCCATCGCGAAATTGTTCTCTCCGCCGCCTACCGCATGAGCAGCCGCGCCAACGAATCCGCCAACACCGCCGATCCGCGCAACGACCTCCTCCATCACTACCCCGTCCAGCGCCTCGAAGCCGAATCCGTTCGCGACGCCATGCTCAAGGTCTCCGGCACCTTGAACCCGCAACTCTACGGCCCCAGCGTCGGTCCGTATATCAGCAAATATCAGGACGGCCGCGGCAAACCCAAGTCCGGTCCGCTCGACGGCGATGGCCGCCGCAGCCTCTACATTCAGGTGCGCCGCAACTTCCTCACGCCCATGTTCCTCGCCTTCGATTATCCGCTGCCCATCTCCACCATCGGCTCCCGCGGCACCTCCACCGTCCCATCCCAAGCGCTCATCCTGATGAACAACGAGTTCGTCTTGGCGCAAGCGGAAAAGTGGGCCGAGCGCGTCACCCGCGAAGCCGGACCCACGAACCCCAGCCGCATAAATCTCCTCTTCCGCCAGGCCTTCGGCCGCGCCCCGGAAAAGTGGGAGTCCGACGAATCCCTCCAATTCCTCGAAAAAGGCCGCCCGCTGGCCGATCTCGCTCACGTCCTGTTCAACTCCGCGGAGTTCCTCTATGTCGAATAATCGCCGCCAGTTCCTCACCCGTGCGGCCAACGGCTTCGGCTCCCTGGCCCTCATGAACATCCTCGCTCAGGGTGCCACCAAAGCCGGCATGCACCATCCCGCCAAGGCCAAAAACGTCATCTTCCTCTTCATGGATGGCGGCCCCTCGCAGATGGACACCTTCGACCCCAAGCCCCGCCTCCGCCAGGACCACGGCAAGAAACTCCCCTTCCGCCCGCCCACGACGGTTTTCAACATCAGCGACCTCGTCTACGGCTCGCCCTTCACCTTCAAGCAGTACGGCCAATCCGGCGCCACCGTCAGCGAACTCTTCCCTCACGTCGCCGGTTGCGTCGACGATCTCTGCATCGTCCGCTCCATGGTGGCCGACCACTCCGAGCACACCGCCGCCAACTACTTCATCCACTCTGGCTCCGGCTTCCAGGGCCGCCCCAGCATGGGCGCGTGGGTCAACTACGGCCTCGGCAGCGAGAGTGAAAATCTCCCCGGCTTCATCGTCCTCGAAAGCGGCCTCATCCCGCCCGGCGGTCTCGATTGCTTCGCCAGCGGCTTCCTCCCCGCCAGCTACCAGGGCACCCTCTTCCGTCGCGGTGAACATCCCGTTGCCGATCTGACCCCGCCCCCCGCCCACGCCGATGCCCAGCGCGAAAAGCTCGGCCTGCTCTCGAAATTCAACAAAGGCGTCGTCGAACGTTTCGGCCAGGTCAGCGAACTCGACGCGACCATCAAGAACTACGAACTCGCCTTCCGCATGCAGTCGGCCGTGCCCGACCTGCTCGATATCTCCAAGGAGTCCGACGCCACAAAAGAGCTCTATGGCCTGAACGACAAGCTCACCGAAGACTTTGGCCGCGAATGTCTCATGGCCCGCCGCCTCGTCGAACGTGGCGTGCGTTTCATCGAACTGCTCACGCCCTCTCGCCCCGGCCTCGACCGCTGGGACCAACACGCCAATCTCGACAAAGGCCACCGTATTAACGCCCAGTCCACCGACAAACCCATCGCCGGCCTGCTCAAGGATCTAAAATCCCGCGGCCTGCTCGATTCCACCCTCGTCGTCTGGGGCGGGGAATTCGGCCGCACCCCCTGCGCCCAAATGGGCGAGAACGGCTTCGACGCCAACACCGGCCGCGACCACAACCCCTACGGCTTCACCATGTGGATGGCCGGCGGCGGCGCCAAACCGGGAACGGTCTACGGCGCCACCGACGACTTCGGGTACTTTGCGGTCGAAAACAAAGTCCACGTCCACGACCTGCACGCCACCATGCTCCACCTGCTCGGCATTGATCACAAGCGCCTCACCTACCGCTACAGCGGCCGCGATATGCGCCTGACCGACGTGCATGGCAACGTCATCAAAGCCCTGATTACTTAGCTTTGGCGAACTCCGCCACGCCAGCCGCGGCAATCTGCCCGTCCTGCTGCGAAGTCACGCCGCTCACGCCAATCGCGCCCACAAACTGCCCGTCGATCACCAGCGGAATCCCGCCCTCCACCGGCAGCACGTCCGGCAGTTTCAACACGGCGTTGCGCCCGCCCGCCACCGCGTCTTCCAACACCTTTGACGGCCGCTTCATCTTGATCGCCGTCCGCGCCTTCATCTGCGCAATGTCCACCGAGCCGATTTGCGTCCCGTCCATCTTCTCCAGGTACATCAGGTTTGCGCCGTCATCCACCACGCAAATCACGACGTTCCAATTGTTCTTCTTCGCCTCCACCTCGGCGGCTGCGGCAATCTTCTTCGCCACCTCCAACGTCAGTGCTTTCTTGTTCGCCAATTGCGCGAAGCCCGGCAGCGCCACCGCCAGGAATGTAAGTGCCATTACGAAATTACGCATGGGACTTACAGTATCAGATGTCGCCGGAACTGTTGCGACAGCGTCAAAATCTCCGCCTTCACCTCCGCCGGCAGCAAGCGCCAATCCATCTCCAGAACCGCCGCCGCCAGCCCATACGCCGCGTTCCGGTTCAGCCGCCCCGGGTAGCGTTCAATCAGCCGCGCCCACGCCTCCTGCCAGCCAATCGCCTGCAACTCTTCCTTCGTCGAAATTCCCACGCGCCGCAGTTCGGCCCCCATCGTCGGGCCCAGTCCGCGCGCCTGCTCAATCGGTGTCACCTCTCTAGTGAACAACAATCCCCGGGCCGCTCGACGAACTCCCATCCGTCGTCCGCCGCCGCGTGACCGGCGGAATCGGCTTCGGCTCCGGCCGCATCGGAACCACGTTCAACTCCTCTTCCACCGGCGCGCCCGCGCCCGAAGAACCCGCCGCCACGTACGACCGCTTGTAGCGCACCGTCGCCTCCGGATACTGCCGCCGTACGGTATCTTCCAACGCAATATCCACCGTTCGCCGGTCCCCCGCCACCACGCCCGCCGGCAGGTTGAAATACAGCGCATACCGCTGCCGCAACCGGTTCAACGTCGTGTCCAACGCCGCCGCCTCGTCCGACTGCATCGCATCGCCACCGGACTCCCGCGCAATCTCCGCGCTCCCGGCCGACCGCGTCCGTTGCCCGCCCACCTGCCCTCCGCCGCCCGGATAACCGCCGCCAGGATACCCACCGCCACCGCCCGGCCCGCGGCGTCCGCCACCCGCTCCCGGAATCCCCGGAATGCCGCCGCCCCCAATAATCACTCCGC
>CANIFK010000575.1 GCA_947466555.1 Acidobacteriota bacterium
CTCTTCAGCCCGGATCGCCAGCGGATACAGCAGTCCCGACGCCGGCAACGCCGCCGCCTGCTCGCCCAGGTACTCCCGGTACAGCGCCAACGCCGACCGTCCGTCCAGTTCGTACAACACGTTCCCCGCCGCCCGTGTAATCCGCCGCTCCGGCCCAAACTGGTCCCATCCCCCCATCGACCCGCACCCCACCCGCAACCGCTCGCCATACAGCGCCAGCGCCACCGCCAGCCCACTCTCCACCCGGTCCCCGGCCAGCACCACCGTCTCGCCAAACCGGTCCCCGTCGGCCGCCAGTCCACCCGTCACCACCGTTCCCTCCGGCAGCGTCATCCGCAACCCGCGCACCAGCTCGCTCCCGTTCACCATCATCCCGTCGGAGAGCACAATCACGTGCCGCAACCCCGTGGGGTGAATCGCATGGCCCAACTCCGCCCCCGCCACCCGGCACGCCATCCCTGGCCCCACGCCCACCATATGCATCGCCACACACGTATGCTCGAACGTCACGAAGCTCACCGCCAGCGTCTCGTCCCGCACCTCGTCGCCCAGAATCTCGCCCGCCGTCGAACACCCAAACAGCAGTGCCCGCGGACTGCGCGCCCGCAGTTCATCCATCAGCTCCACGCGGCGCAGCAATCGCCCCGCGCCAAACACAAAGACGACGTGCGCGCCCTCGGCCTCCCAACGCTCCGGCGCCTCACTCCATCCCGATTCTTCGCTCCAACGGACTGGTTTGACGTGCAAAGAAAGACTCCTTAGAGGACCGGGCGAACCGGGCCCCCAAGGAGTCTTATCGGAGAGAATATGAAGTGTAGGAGGAGATTACTTCTTCACCGGCTCGTCGCGTTCCACTTTGCCGTCGCGCAGGAACACAATGCGGTGCGCATGCATCGCAATGTCGTGTTCGTGCGTAACCAGAATGATCGTGTTCCCGGCCTGATACAGTCGTTCAAACAACGCCATAATTTCAATACCGGTCGCCGAATCCAATGCGCCCGTCGGTTCGTCGGCCAACAAAATGGACGGCCGCGTCACCAGTGCCCGCGCAATCGCCACACGTTGCCGCTGGCCGCCCGATAGCTCGTTCGGCTTGTGGTACATGCGCTTTTCCAAATCCACCTGCCGCAGCGCTTCCCGCGCCCGCGCAATCCGCTCGTCCGCCGGCACCCCGGCGTAGATCAGCGGCAGTTCCACATTGTGCAACGCCGTCGCCCGAGGCAACAGGTTGAACGTCTGGAACACGAATCCCACTTCCTTGTTCCGAATGTGCGCCAACTGGTCGTCATTCATCGACGACACCAGGTTGCCGTTAATGAAGTAGTCCCCGCTCGTCGGCGTGTCCAGGCACCCGATCAGGTTCATCAGCGTCGATTTCCCGGAACCCGAAGGCCCCATGATCGCCACGTACTCGCCCTTTTTAATCTCAAACGTGATACCGGAGCACGCGTTAATCGTCTGGTCACCCATTTGATAGGTTTTCCAGAGCTCCTCGGTATGGATAATCGTGCCTTGCCGGCGGAGTTCTTCCCCTCGGGCCTGCGCGCTGAGTTGGGCTGCCTGTGCCATGTTGTGTGTTCGTAACCCTTACGATTCTTTCTTGACGGGAGACTTGTTGTCTACCTTGATCTTAGCCTCATTCCGAAGCGTACGGATCACCTTGTAACTCCCAGTGATAATCTCGTCCCCTTCGTTCAGGCCGCCCAGTACTTCTATATCCGTCGTCCCGGTGATGCCCGTGTCCACTTTCAGGAACACCGCCTTCTCCCCGCGCACAACAAACACGCCCTGGATCTCTTCTTTGTTGGCGCGCAAAACAGCCGGATCGGTTACCACCGGCTCTTCCTTTTGGTCTTCTTTCTTTGACAGATCGCCCTTCGTCCGCACCGTCAGCGCCTGAATCGGAATCGAAAGCGCCTTCCCCCGCGTCGCCGTCACAATCTTCGCCGTGCACGACAACCCCGGCCGAATCTCGTCCGGCGGATTGTCCAACGCCACCACGACTTTAAAATCCTTCGCTTCCTGGCTCGAAATCGCCGATTGCGAAGCCGCCAAACCAGTCGACCGCAAAATCGCCGTGTTCCCAATCTCAATCACGTGGCCCTTGAACGTCTTCCCGGGAATGGCGTCGATAGTCACATCGGCCACCTGGTCCAGCTTCACGTTCACAATATCGGTCTCATCGACTTTCACTTCCGCCGTGATCAACGACATATCGGCAATCGTCATGATCAGCGAAGCAGCCGAGTTCTGAATACCCGGCACGACAGTTTCACCCACCCGCACCGGCAGATTGGTCACCACACCGTCAATCGGCGAAGTCGCCATCGTCCGCTGTAACGAATCGGAGGCCCGCCGCAAATTCGCCTGGCTCACAATAATCCGCCGCTGCGAACCCACCAACTGCGCTGCGAACTGCTCCCGCTGCGCCCGCGCCTGCATAATCCGCGCCTCGGCCTCCGGAATCCCCGCCGTGAACGATTCATAGGACGCCCGCCGCATATCAAAGTCCTGCTTGGAAACCAGCCCCTGGTCCAGCAACAGCTTCGAGCGGTCAAAATCCGCCTTCGCCCGCACCAGGTCCGTTTTCACACGGTCCAAATTCGCCTGCAACGTCCGGATATTCGAATCCTGCGCCTTCAGCGCCGCTTCCGCCGCGCCCGAATCGGCCTCTGTCGAACTTACCGTCGCCCGCTGCGCCGCCACTTCCGCTTCCGGCTGGACACTCTCCAGCTTCGCCAGCAGTTGGCCTTTCTTCACCCGCGCGCCTTCCAACACCAGGATCTCCATGATCCGCGACGCGCCCTGCGCATTGCTGCCGATGTTGATGTAATTCCTCGGCTTAACCTCGCCCGAAGCGGTAACGACACTGGTCAGGTCCTGCCGGGTGGTCTTGCCCGTCTGAACAGTAACGATGCCCTTTTGATTCCACTTCATGCTGGCGTAAATCGAACCGCCAACGGCAACCAGTGCCACAACACCGACTACAATTTTCCACGTTTTCACAGGTGCGAACTCCCGAACATTTTAGACGGCGCGAAGCTGCCAAAAGTTCAAAAAATCTAGGTTTGCGTTACGGTTACCGGCCCTTCAGCCAGTTCACCTTGGTCGGATTGCCCATCTGGCACTGGTTGGACTCGGTCATTCCCGATGAAATCTTGGCGCAAGCAACCCCTGTCGCCGTCGTCATCGCTTCCTGCTCCGTCGACCCAACACCAGTCCCACAGGCCTCGTGGCCCTGATAGGTTTTGCAGACTTCCACCTTGAAGCCGCCCAGCGATGTCGTCGAATTCACCATCAACGCCACCACCACAACAACCACTCCGACAATGATCCAGGTAACCGGCTTCATGGCGATTACCCTTCGAAAAAGCTGCCAATCTTGCGGAACTTCTCGTACCGGTGATCCACCAGTTCCTTCGGCGTCAGCCCGGCCAACCGGTCGAGCGATGCCTTCAGGCTCTTCCCCAAACTCACAGCCGATTCGTCCCAATTGTTCTGCGCCCCGCCATTCGGCTCCGGCACAATCCCGTCAATCAGCCCCAGTTCCAGCATGTCGCGCGCCGTCAGCCGCAGAGCGTTCGCAGCCAACTCGGCCTTCCCCGCGTCGCGCCAAATAATCGCGGCGCAGCTCTCCGGGCTAATCACGGAGTAAATCGCGTTCTCCATCATCAGGACGATATTGGCAACACCCATCGCCAGCGCCCCGCCCGATCCGCCTTCACCGATCACCACCGAAACCACCGGACTCTGCAACCGCGTCATCTCGCGCAGACTAACCGCAATAGCCTCCGCCTGCCCCCGCTCTTCCGCATCAATCCCGGGATAAGCCCCCGGCGTGTCGAGCAACGCCAAAATCGGCCGTTTAAACTTGGAAGCCATCTGCATACAGCGCAGGGCCTTCCGATACCCTTCCGGCTTCGGCATACCAAAATTGCGAATCAGCTTCTGCTTGGTATCCCGGCCCTTCTGGTGGCCCAGCAACATCACAGGCTCTTCATGAAAGAACCCCATGCCAGCGACAATGGCCGCGTCATCGCCATACGCGCGATCCCCATGGATCTCAGAAAAGCCTGTAATCAGGCGCTCCACGTAATCCAAGGTATGCGGGCGTTTCGGGTGGCGCGCCAACTGCACGCGCTGCCAAGTAATGGCAAAGGGAGAGGTCCCGCCTTCCATTCCCAACGGTATGTCTTCGATAGGCAACGTTCCTATTGTAACGTGCCCGAGGAGCTTTGTAAGTCCAGGATCAGCCGCAACCCGTCGTCCACCAAATTCATGATCCGCGCCGGAACCGTCCCCTGCAGCGACTCCAGCAACATCCGGTCCACACA
The DNA here is from genome assembly GCA_947466555.1 of Acidobacteriota bacterium. Classification (GTDB taxonomy): domain Bacteria; phylum Acidobacteriota; class Terriglobia; order Bryobacterales; family Bryobacteraceae. The sequence continues at coordinate 4,335 of CANIFK010000575.1, forward strand.
CGCCAAC
>CANIFK010000576.1 GCA_947466555.1 Acidobacteriota bacterium
ATCTATACAATATTGTAGCCGTCCGTAGAGCGATGTCATCTAACAAGGAGGTACCTGTGGACCTTCGGATACGACCGCTGAACGATGCCGCCCCGCGACCGGGCGCCAAGTATGTTTTGTACTGGTGCCAGATGAACCGGCGCGCGGACAGTAACCACGCCTTGGCTTATGCGGCGGAGAAGGCGAATGAACTGCGGCTGCCGCTGCTGGTTTATGAGGGTCTGACGTGCACTTACCGGGAGGCGAACGACCGGATGCACACGTTTGTGCTGGAGGGGGTGGCGGAGCAGCAGAGGCGGCTGGCGGAGTTGGGCGTGGGGTACTGCTTCTATTTGCGGAAGCGGCGGGCGGACGATAATCGGGTGCTGTATGAGTTGGCCGGGGACGCGGCGATGGTGGTGACCGACGACTACCCGACATTCATCGCGGCGCAGCACAACGCGTATGTGCCGGGGCGGATCGGGGTGGCGTATCACGCCGTTGACGCCAGTTGCGTGGTGCCGATGAACCACTTCACCAAGCGCGAGTGGGCGGCATATACGATTCGGCCGAAGATTCAGAAGGTGCTGCGGGAGCATCTGCGGCCGGTGGGGCCGATCCTGGTGAACCACCGTTGGCGGGCGGCGCGGCCGCGGTGGCATACGGAGGTGACGGAGACGAACGTGGCGGCGTTGGTGGCCGAGTGCGAGATTGACCATTCGGTGAAGCCGTCGATGAGTTTTACCGGCGGGCGGTTGGCGGCGGAGCGGCATTTGCATGCGTTTTTGACGGCGAAGTTGCGGAAGTATGCCGGGGACCGGAATTCGCCGACGAATCATGCGACGTCGGGGTTGAGTCCGTATCTGCATTTTGGGCAGATCAGTTCGCTGGAGATGGCACTGGCGGCGGAGGGGTATGCGGAGGAGCACAAGCTGATCGCCACGGAGTTTCTGGAAGAGCTGATTGTACGGCGGGAGTTGGCGTTCAATTTCACGAAGTATTGCGACCAGTTCAGTACGCTGGCGGCGTTGCCGGAGTGGGTGCAGGTGACGATGGCTAAGCATGACGGTGATCGCCGGGAGTACATGTATGCGCCGGAGCAGTTTGAGTGGGCGCGCACGCATGACCCGCTGTGGAACGCGTGTCAGAAAGAGATGTTGCTGCGCGGGAAGATACACGGTTATTACCGGATGTATTGGGGGAAGAAGATTATGGAGTGGTCGCCATCGTTGCAGCAGGCGCAGGATACTATGCTCCATATTCACGACCGGTACGCGTTGGACGGGCGGGACCCGAACACGTATACGAGCGTGTTGTGGTGTTTTGGGCTGCACGACCGGCCGTGGGGGGAGCGGGCGATTTTCGGGACCATTCGCTACATGGGATATGACGGGATGAAGCGGAAGACGGACGTGCCGGGGTACATCCGCGAGATTGAACACTTGGAACGGACGGGCATTGATCCGTTCCGGATTCCTTAGGGGACATGATGCATATTGCGATTTCGGGGGCGACGGGGTTCGTGGGGCGGAAGCTGGCGGGGGAGTTGACGGCGGAGGGGCATTCCATATTGAAATTGGGCCGTGGGGCGAATGGCGTGGGACAGCGGCGTTGGGACCCGGTGGCGGGGGAGCCGGATTTGCGGATTGAGCCGCCGCTCGACGCGGTGGTGCATTTGGCGGGGGAGCCGGTGTCGCAGCGTTGGAATGACGATGTGAAGCGGCGGATTCGGGATTCGCGGGTGGTGGGAACGCGGAATCTGGTGGCGGCTTTGGGTAAGTTGGCGGTGAAGCCGCGGGTATTGGTGAGCGCGTCGGCGGTTGGTTTGTATGGCGAGCGCGGGGACCAGATTCTGGACGAGCGGGCGGCGCCGGCTACTGGATTCCTGGCCGAGGTTTGCCGGGAGTGGGAGGAAGAGGCGGACAAGGCGGCGGCGCTTGGCATTCGGGTGGTGAAGATTCGGATCGGGCTGGTGTTGGGGAAAGATGGCGGCGCGCTGGCGAAGATGTTGCTACCGTTCCGGCTGGGGCTGGGGGCGAAGTTGGGCGACGGGAGCCAGTGGATGAGTTGGATTCATCTGGACGATTTGACGGGGATGATGCGGTATGCGCTTTCGCATGAGGCGGCGCATGGGGCATGGAATGGCGTGGCGCCGAACCCTGTGACGAACGCGGTGTTTACGCAGGAGCTGGCGGCGGCGGTGCACCGGCCGGCGTGGTTCGCGGCACCGCGGTTCCTGATTGAGATGGGCGCAGGCGAGATGGCGCAGATTCTGTTTTTCTCGCAGCGGTGCGCGCCGGCGGCGGCGTTGGAGGCTGGATTCCAGTTTCGTTACCCGGAGCTGGGTGGGGCGCTGCGGGCTGTGCTAAGCTAGGAGAGTTATGGGTATCCCGAATGTCAAGCGTTTCCAGATCACGAGCCCGGACGGCAAAGACACCGCCACGATGATGGCCGTTGTGCCGAAGGGTACGGATTTGAACAGTTATCTGAAGGAAGCATCGACCCGCTTCGACTGGAAATCCTGGAACGAACAAAAAGCGTCCATGAACAAAGTTCGCGTCGGTCAGCAGAAACAGAAGAAGGCGAAGTAACTTCGCTGGCTTTCTCCAACGAGTCCGAAGGGCCCCGGTTCTACCGGGGCTTTTCCTGTTTGTGGGGATGGCGGGGTGGGGGTGCAGTTGTGCCCAGATATCAGGCTGTCAATCGATGGTATTGCCATCGGGCAAGGACAGCGCGGTTTTTGTCGGGGTCGTTCAATCGACACCCCTGATGGACTGGCTGCGCCTTCTTTTTCGCTATCGGGTAGTGACTTTCGACGTGATTGAGGGCCTTTCCGGAATGAGCGGGCGCGAGGTGAGTGTGGAAACCGGAATAGGCGGAGGCGATTGCGGCGACGGATTCGCGCCGGGTGGCACCTATCTCGTGTTCGCTATGCGCACGCCGTCAGGTGGCTGGACGACGAATCTCTGCATGAGAAATCGCCGGCTGATGGACGTGCCGACCGATCTGGTTTTCCTGCGCGACTGGATGCAGCGTGGTGCGCGGGGACACTCGTTGGCCGGGATGCTTAGCGAGACACCGGCGGCAGCAGCGGGGTATGCGCCGCCCATGGAGTTTACGAAAATCGTGGCTACCGGTGGAGGAAAGACGTTCATCGCCCGGACAAATTCGTGGGGCTGGTTTCAATTCGATGGACTGCCCGAGGACGGCATTACACTGCGTGTTGACCGGCCGGGGTGGCACATCCGGCAGCCAGCGGGAAAAATCGAACTGCGGGGCAAGAATTGCCTGAACGTGGATATCGTAGCGAGCCCGGACTAAAGATCCATCTGGGTGCCGATCTCGACGACGTGGCGGTGGGGGAGGCCGAAGAAGCGGTCGGCGGCGACGGCGTTCTTTTGCAGGAACGAAAAGATGGTTTCGGCAACGACGCCCATGTGCCCGCGTGAGGAGGCGACGAAGTTTTCGCGGCCGAGGTAGTAGGTGACGTCGCGGTCGCCGAAGGGGATGTTGGACTCGCGGACGGCGAGTTCGAGGATCGGCAGCACGTTGGGCTCTTCCATGAAACCGAAGCGAACGACGATGCGGTGGAAGCCGTCTTCGAGGTGGGTGACCTTGTAGCGCGTTTCGTCAGGGAGATACGGCTCGCCGGCGATTTGGATGGTGAGCAGGATGACGGTTTGTTGGAGCGCGCGGCTGCGTTCGACGTGGTGGACGAGAACGGGGGGCAGCATGTCGGCACTGGAGGCCATGAAGACGGCGGTGCCGGGGACGCGGGCGGCGAGTCGGGCGTCGACGCGTTCCTGGGCCGATTCCTTTGAGGGGAAGCGGAGGCGGTACTTGTAGGCGATGAGCGTGCGACCGCGATTCCAGAGCACCATGACGGTTAACACGCCGGCGCCGATGAGGATCGGGACCCAACCGCCGTCGAAGAACTTGCCGAGGTTGGCGTAGAGGAAGGGGAGATCGAAGGCGAGGAAGAGGACGAGCAGCGGGAGAGCGCGGCTGAGGGCCCAGGACCAGGTTTGGCGGACCACCAGGAAGTACATGACCGAGGTGATGGCCATGGTGCCGGTGACGGCGATGCCGTAGGCGGCGGCGAGGCGGGAGGAGGCGCCGAAGGCGATGACGAGGGCGATGCAGCCGATGCCGATGAAGTAGTTGACCTGCGGAATGTAGATCTGGCCTTCCATCTGGTGGGCGGTGTGCTGGACTTCGACGCGCGGGAAGAAGCCGAGCTGCATAGCCTGGCGGGTGAGCGAGAAGGCGCCGGAGATGAGGGCCTGGGAGGCGATGATGGCGGCGAGACTGGAGAGGACGACGAGGGCGTAGGTGGCCCAGCCGGCGGGAACCATGTCGA
>CANIFK010000577.1 GCA_947466555.1 Acidobacteriota bacterium
CCTGGCGCCGACGCCGGAGGAGGTGGCGGCGTTCGTCAACGATCAGCGTCCGGATGCCTACGAGCGGATGGTGGATGGGTATCTGGCTTCGCCTCACTACGGTGAACGCTGGGCGCGGCCGTGGCTGGACCTGGCGCGGTATGCCGATTCCGATGGGTATGAGAAAGACAACGTGCGCCCGCACGCGTGGCGATACCGGCAGTGGGTGATCGATGCGTTGAACAGCGACATGGGGTTCGACCGGTTTACGATTGCGCAGATGGCGGGTGATTTGCTGCCTGGCGCGACGATGGAAGACCGGGTGGCGACGGGGTTTCACCGCAATGTGCTGACGAATCGCGAGGCCGGGGTGGACCGGGCGGAGGCGCGCTACGAACAGTTGATCAACCGCACGCAGACGCTGGGGACGACGTGGCTGGGGCTGACGGTGGGATGTGCGCAGTGCCATGACCACAAGTACGATCCGTTTTCGCAGCGCGAGTTTTATCAGCTGTATGCGTTCTTCAACGAAGCTGACGATGTGGATATCGATGCGCCGATGGCCGGCGAGCGCGGGCCGTATTTGAAGGCGTTGCCGGCGTATCGCCGCGAGCGGACCAAGTTACTGGCCGAGTATAAGATTCCTGAGTTGCAGGCGCGTTGGGAAGAGAAGATGCGCGCGGCGTATGCGAATCCGGGCAAGGACGCGGAGTTCGATTTCTGGATTACTTCGATGTCGGCGATGGTGGATCACGCCATGCGGATGCTGCATAAGAAGCCTTCGGAACGAACCGAGCGGGAGGCCGATATTCTGGCCGATTACTTTATGGCCAATCCGGGGCCGGAGTTCGGGCGGGACAAGGAGTTGACGGCGAAGTTGAAAGACCTGCGGGCGAAGGTCGCTGATTTGAAAAAGACGATGCCGTTCCTGACGCAGGGCTACACGATGGGTGTAAATCCGGATCATCCGAAGACGCATATCACGATTCGCGGCGACTATAAAGCGTTGGGCATTGAGGTGCAACCGGGGACGCCCGCGGTGCTGCCGCCGATGGACGTGAAGGCGGGTGAGCCGTCTCGGCTGGCGTTCGCCAAGTGGCTGGCTTCGCGGGAGAATCCGTTGACACCTCGGGTGACGGTGAACCGGGCGTGGCAGGAATTTTTCGGGCGCGGGATTGTGCGGACTTCCGAGGATTTTGGGGCGACTGGCGAGAAGCCGACGCATCCGGAGTTACTCGACTATTTGACTGCGGAGTTCATGGATAACGGCTGGAGTTTCAAGAAGCTGCACAAGTCGATTGTGATGTCGGCGACTTACAGGCAGTCGTCTAAGTACCGGCCCGACGCGGCGGAGAAGGATGCCGATAATACGTTGCTGTCGCGCCAGTCGCGGTTGCGCTTGCCGGCCGAGTTGATCCGCGATACGGCGTTGCAGGTGGCCGGGATTTTGAACATGGAAATCGGCGGAAAATCGGTGATGCCGTTCCTGCCGAAGGGTGTGGGCGAGTTGGCCTACGGCGGGTCGAAGTGGAAAGAGACGTTTGGCAAAGAGGCCTACCGGCGCGGGTTGTATATCCACTATCAGCGCACGACGCCCTACCCGTTGCTGGTGAATTTCGACGCGCCGGATTCGAATATGGCGTGTTCGCGGCGGCGTCCGTCGAACGGGCCGTTGCAGGCGCTGAACCTGCTGAATGATCCGGTTTTCATTGAAGCGTCGCAGGCCTTTGCGCTGCGGGCGATGGAGACGAAGGCGGCGACGGGCGAGCGGATTGAGAGCATGTTCACGCTGGCGCTGGGGCGTGCGCCGTCGGAGACCGAGCGCCAGACGTTGGCCCGGTATGTCGATAAACAGACCGACGTGCTGCGCACGGAAGGCAAGCAGGGTGAGTTACTCACGCAGGCGGCCTGGAGCGGCGTGGCGCGGGTGCTGTTCAACCTCGACGAATTTATCAACAGGGAATAACTGACATGAACTTTTCACGGCGCGACTTACTCAATTCGATCGGTTATGGCGTGGGCGGCATGGCGCTGGAGCACCTGTTGCACGGGGCGGTGGTAAATCCACTGGCACCGAAGAAGCCTCATTTTGCCCCGAAGGCCAAGAGCGTGATCTTCATGTTCATGGAGGGCGGGCCGAGCCAGATGGATCTGTTCGATCCCAAGCCGGCGTTGATGAAGCACAACGGCAAGCCGTTGCCGCCGGAGTTCACCAAGGACTTGAAGTTGGCGTTCACGAAGCCGAACGCGGCGGCGCTGGCGAGTCCGCGGACGTTCAAGAAGTGCGGGCAGAGCGGGTTGGAGATTAGCGACTACCTGCCCGGGTTGCGCGAGGTGGCCGATGAGTTGTGCGTTGTCCGATCCATGCATACGGACGCGGTGAATCATCACCCGGGGCAGTTGATGCTGTTCACGGGGAGTATTCAGTTCGGCCGGCCGACGGCGGGGGCGTGGGTGACCTACGGGCTGGGAAGTGAGTCGCAGAACCTGCCTGGGTTTGTGGCGCTTTCGAGCGGCGCGGGGACCAGCGGCGGGGCGTCGAACTTCATGAGCGGGTTCATGCCGTCGACCTATCAGGGGACGATTTTCCGCAACGCGGGTGATCCGATTCTGTATTTGTCGAATCCGGAGGGGATCTCGAAGGCGACTCAGCGGACGTCGCTCGACGCGATCAAGGAGTTGAACGAAGAACGGCTGCGGGTGAACGGGGATCCGGAGATTGCGTCGCGGATCGCGAGCTATGAACTGGCTTACCGGATGCAGATGAGTGCGCCGGAGTTGTTGGACTTCTCCAATGAGTCGCAGGAGACGTTGGAGATGTACGGGATCGGGAAGGAGCCTACGAACCAGTTCGGGACCAATGCGCTGCTGGCGCGGAGGCTGGTGGAGCGCGGCGTGCGGTTCGTGTTGATGATGGACGCCAGCTGGGATACGCACACGAACCTGAACAAGAAGCTGAAGGAGAAGTGCGATGCGACGGATAAGGGATCGTCGGCGCTGATCAAGGACCTGAAGCGGCGCGGGCTGTTGGACGAGACGCTGGTGGTGTGGGGCGGGGAATTCGGGCGTACACCGATCTGCGAGATCCGCAATACCTCGGACCCGGATAACGCCGGGCGCGACCATCACCCGACGGGCTATTCGATGTGGTTGGCCGGTGGTGGGATCAAGGGCGGGCAGACGATTGGGGAGACCGACGAGCTGGGCTTCACGATTACGCGCGATAAAGTGCACGTGCATGACCTGCAGGCGACGATGTTGCACTGCCTGGGCATGGACCACCTGAAGCTGACGTATCGCCACATGGGGCGGGATTACCGGCTCACGGACTTGGGTGGCAACGTCGTGCAGGCGATGCTGCGGTAAATGAAAAAGGCCAGCCCTGGGAGGCTGGCCTTTTTGCTTGTGTTGGATGTAGTTACGAACGAACCGGCGCTTTGTCGACGATCTTGAACTTCTGTTCGTCGAAGTAGAGGATCTTGCCGGAGCGGTAGCTGTGCACGGCCATGGTGATGAGCACCTGGGCGCGGCCAGCGGTTTCGACGTCGAGCGTCGGCTTCTGGCGGGAGACCATGCAGTCCAGGAAGTTGGTGACATGGGTGCGCATGGTGTCGAGTTCCTTGACCGGAATCTTCACTTCTTCCAGCCCGAACTTGTACTTGTCTCCACCGATCGCCTTGCGCGCGCCCTGGCGTCCGGTGACTTCCGGCTTGAGGGTGATGTGCGGGGCGAAGCCTTCGAAGCGGCCGTGCTCCACCATGATGATGGTGCCTTCGTGACCGCGGATGAGGCCGGGGATGTGCTGGGAATTCGCCATCGACGAGCTGAGCACCAGCGAGTGGCCGGCGTTGTACTCGGCGATGAGGTGGAAGGTGTCGGGCACTTCACGGTCGGGCTTCGACGGATCTTCCGGCAGCTTCGAGAATTCGTAGATGCCGCCGCCGGCCATGACCTTGTGCGGGAATTGCGGGGAGGGCCAGCAGATGTTCATCGGCGCCACAACGTGGAAGAACAGATCGGTGGCGATGCCGCCGGAGTAATCCCAATATTTGCGGAAGCGGAAGAAGCGGTCCGGATCGAAGTCACGCTTGGTGGCCGGGCCGAGCCAGGTCTTCCAGTCGATGTAGTCTTCGCCCTTGCCGTTCGGGCCGGCGTTCTTGTCGATCGGCCAGTTCCATTCGCCTTCGATGGAGTTGCGGTGATAGGAACCCTGGCTGAGGAGCATCTTGCCGATGGCGCCGTCAGCGATGGCCTTCTTGGCCTGCGCCCACTGGTCGCCGGAGGTCGTCTGCGAGCCAACCTGCATGACGCGCTTGGTGTCCTTCACCGTCTCGATGAGCATTTTCACTTCATC
>CANIFK010000578.1 GCA_947466555.1 Acidobacteriota bacterium
GTCAGCGGGAACCCTTCCGTCCGCGCCATCTTCGCCACTTCCTGCGCCGGATCCCTATACAGCCACGAATTAATCGCCCCCGTCGACGCATCCAGCCGCACGCCCAACCGCCGGAACGCCCAGCAGTCATAAGCAACACTCACAAAGAACGACGCCGGCAACCGGTTCGCCGCCGTGATCTTACAACCAATCAACGACGAAGCCGCCCCGCCAAACCCCATCGCCCCCACGCCAATCTCATTCGCCTCTTTCATAATCGAGGCTTCCAACTCCGCCAACACCGGATCCGGATTCACATCGTCCAAAGTCCGGAACAGCTGCTCTTTGGCCAGGAAATACCCATGCCCGCGATCGCTGCCAATGCAAACGCCAATCGCCCCTGGCGCGCACCCCTGCCCCTGCGCCTGCCACACCGCATGCAACAAGCACTTCCGAACGCCCTCTAAATTCCGCCCGACTTTCCCCACATGCTCCAACTCCGCCGGCAGCGAATACTGAATGTTCTTGTTCTCGCAGCCCCCGCCCTTCAAAATCAGCTTCACTTCAATCTCATCGCTCTCCCACTGCTCGCAATGGATCACCGGCGTCTCGTGCCCCAGATTGTCGCCCGAGTTCTTCCCCGTCAACGAATCCACCGAGTTCGGCCGCAGCTTCCCGCGCCGCGTAGCCTCCGCCACCGCCTCGCGAATCACCTTCTTCAACGCAATCTGGTTCACCCCCACCGGCATATGCACCAAAAAGGTCGGCATCCCCGTGTCCTGACAAATCGGCTGCGCATCGTCGGCCGCCATATCAATGTTGTTCGCAATAATGCTCAACGCCTGGCCAGCCTGCGTGTCCGGCTGCTCATCGTCCAAAACATGGCCCATCGCCGTCCGCACATCGGGGGGCAGATTGGTGGCCGTCTGCGTAATCAGTTCTACCAGGCTATTGAACAGAAATTCCATAGCCATATCGTATCAAGGCAGCTTAATCCGCACCTGCGCCGTCACCCCCGGCTTAATCGCCGGGTCCGGACTCCCGAACATCACATACGCCTTCCCGTTCTCAATCCGGTTGATCTCCGCGTTCAACGGTTCCGACGCAAACTCGCCCAAAATCACCAACGCCGCCATCCCCGCCTGCAACTGCTTCAACACCGCCGGCTCCGGCTCCAACACCACCTGCAACTGCCCCAAATCAGTGCCAATCCGGAAGACGTTATCCTCCCCCAGCTTCACCTCCGCCCCCGCCTCGCCCTTGCGTTCCAACACCACCCCATCCACCGGCGCATGCATCTGCGTCGCCTGCAAATTCGAATCCGCCTCTTCCAACTCCGCGTTCTTCTCCTCCAGCGTCTTTTTCGCCGCCTCAATCTCCTTGGTCAACGCCGCCACCCGCGCCCCCGACCCCTTCGCCCGCGCCGACGAAGTCTCATACTCCGCCTTCGCCGTCGCAAACTCCGCTACCGCTTTCTCATACGTCAACCGCGGCGTCGCCCCCTGCGCGTTCAACATCTCCTGCCGACGCGCCGCCCGCTCCGTCCGCGTGTAGTCGTCCTGAATCCGCGCCATCTCCGCCTGTCCCCGCGACGCATCCAGCCGCGCCGCCAGCATCTGGCTTTCCAACTGGTTCACCCGCTCCTGCGCCCGGTCGGCCACTTCCTTCGCCTTCTCCTGCGCCCCCTGCAACGACGGGCTCGCAATCCGCGCAATCAACTGCCCCTCAAAAACTTCTTCCCCCACAATCACCAGATACTCGGCAATCGTCCCATCGCTCGGCGCCTGCACGCCCACCACCTCGCGCGCCTCCACCTTCCCCTGCAAGCTCAACTCCGCCGCCCCCACCGGCCCCACCGGCGCCGTCACCGCCACCGGAGCCACCGGTTTCACCGCCTGCCGTTTCCAGAACACAACCGCACCCAAGGCCACCGCCAGCAATACCGCGATGCCGCCAATGAGTGCCCATTTTCCACGCATGAACCCATGGTACAGTAGCGGCGTCGATGGTCTCCTGGCCTCAATTCCTCTCCGAGTTCGCCCGCGCCGGCAATCTCACCTTAGGCGGCGGCCAACCCATGATCGCCGAACTCGAACGCCGCGTCATCACCACCCGCCGCTGGCTCCCGCCCGAAGACTTCGGCCTGCTCTACTCCATCGCCCGCATCACCCCCGGCACCAACATCCTGGCCTTCATCGCCGCCACCGCCACCCGCATCCAAGGCCCCTGGGGCGGCGTGCTGGCCGTCGTTGCCGCCTCCCTCCCCGCAGCCCTCGTGATTTGGCTAATGACGATCTTCTTCGACGCCTGGAGCGCCAACCCGTGGGTAGCCACCGCCATGGCCGGTGCGATGGCCGCCGTAGTCGCGCTAATCGCCTCCAGCGCCTGGCAACTCCTAAAGCCCTTCCGCAAAAGCCCCCTGGCCCTGGTCCTCTTCCTCGCCGCCCTCCTCGCCGGCCTGGCCAATATCGCCAGCCCCGTCACCATCCTCCTCACCGCCGCCCTCCTCGGCGCAATAACCCGGGGACAGCCACCACGTTTACCAAATAAATCCTAAATCCATTCCCTTAGAACGGACTATGTCCACCCTCACCCTCTACCTCCTCCTCCTCAAAGCCACCCTCACCTCCTTCTCCGGCGGCACCACTCTCCCCTCCGTCCGCCAGGACTTGGTCGTCACCCGTCACGCCATCACCGACGCTCAACTCTCCACCGCCGTCGCCATATCCCGCATGGGCCCCGGTCCCAACGGCGCCTTCCTCATCTGCGTCGGCCACTACGTCAACGGCCCCACCGGCGCCCTCGTCGGCTACCTCGCCATGATCTCCCCAGCCTTCCTCGCCATCCTGCTCCTCAAACTCCTCGAAGGCCACACCCAACACCCCCGCGCCCAAAACGCCATCCAGTCCCTCACCGCCGCCGCCGCCGGACTCATGCTCGCCAACGGCTGGCCCATCGCCCAATTCGCCATCCGCTCCTGGCCCCTCGCCGCCATTGCCGTCCTCGCCCTCGCCGCCTTCCTATCCCGCAGAATCGAAACCGTTTGGGTCCTCGCCGCCGCCGGCCTCCTCGCCATCTGCGGAGCCCTCGCGGGCATCGAAATGGTATACTCTCGATTGCATGCGTGAGGTTCGACTAGGCGACATCATCGACGACTACTGCGTGAAATGTAAGCGGCTTACCAATCACGCCATCGTCTCCCTCATGGACGAAAAGCCCGCCAAAGTCCGCTGCTGCTCCTGCTACAAGGAACACGACTTTACCGACTGCGTCGTCCCCCCCACCAAACGCGAACTCAAAGCCATGCAGCTCGCCGCCGAAGCCGAAAAAGCCGCCGCCAAAGGCGACTAACCCGCCGTCCACAACTGCAACGTCCGCGCCAGTTCCGACGCCTTCAACGGCTTCGAAACATAATCATCCATCCCCGCCGCCAAACACCGCTCCCGGTCCCCCGCCATCGCATTCGCCGTCAACGCCACAATCGGCGTAGAAACCCCCTCCCCCCGCAACACCCGCGTCGCCGCGAACCCATCCATCACCGGCATCTGACAATCCATGTAAATCAAGTCGAACCGCCCCTCCCGCGCCCGCGCCACCCCCTCCTCCCCGTTCCCTGCCAACACCACCTCGCACCCCAGCTTCGTCAACAAATGCATCGCCAGCTTCTGGTTCACCGCGTTGTCCTCCACCAGCAACACCCGGTACTCAATCGCCACCGCCACCGGCGCCGCCACCACCCGCTCCGCCAACGGCGCCACCTCCATCCCCGTCGCCCGCCGCAGCGCCGCCAGCAAATGCCCCGGCCGCACAATCGGCTTCAACAACACTTCCGCAAACCCCGCCCCAGCCAACCGCGCCACCTGCTCCCGCTCCAGCCCCCCCCAACTCAGCAGAATCAACGCCGGCCCTCGTAACACCTCATCCCCCAGCACCGCTCGCCCCAACGTCTCCCCGTCCATCTCCGGCATCAGGTGGTCCAGCAACACCACGTCAAACGGCTCGCCCCGCTCCTTCGCCGCACGCAGCCGCCCCAGCGCCTCCGTCGTGCTCCCCGTGCTCTCATAGCGGCACCCCCACTGGCGCAACTGCCGCTCCAACATCAGCCGGTTGATCTCCAAATCATCCACGATCAGTACCGTCAACGGCGCCATCGGCCGATCCACCACCGGTGCCTCCGCCTCCGGCGCCTCCGCCCCCACATACGGCAACGTAAACCAGAACTCCGACCCCTTCCCCGGCTCACTTGTAAACCCAATCTCCCCGCCCATCGCCTCCACCAGCTGCCGCGTAATCGCCAGCCCCAACCCCGTCCCCCCATACCGCCGCGTCATCGACGCATCCGCCTGCGCGA
>CANIFK010000579.1 GCA_947466555.1 Acidobacteriota bacterium
CAACATCAAAGGCGCATCCCAAGCCGCCGCCGCCGCGAACCGCTCCGGATGCCGTAGCAGCAATGTCACCGCCCCGTTGCCGGACTTGCTGAACCCGAGCAACAAAATGCGTCCCGGCAACCGCGGCAAAATATCCTGCAATAAATACGATTCCTGCGCAATCTTCGCATTCGTCGGATGGTCGGCAAACCACGGCAGGTGCGAAAACGACGGTGCTGCAATCGTCACGTTATACCGCTTCACCCAGTCCAGCCGCAGCGCCTCATAGAACCCATCGCCCCACTGGCCGCTGATATTCGCGGTCACCGGAAGAATCAAAACCGTTCGGTCCGAACGCTTCCGCGGTCGCGCAATGCGCAGAAAATTCGCCGTCGCCTGCCGCGGCGATTCTACCGTTTCCACCTCATAGGAGACCGGCGCAAGGGCGAGCGCAATTAAACCGCGTCTGGTCATCACCAAACCTCGATGGTATCCTTGTTTTCAATGCAGTTGTGCGACATTTACCAGGGGCTTGGCGACCAGGCGTTCCGCGATCTGTTGAAACAGATCTCGCTGGGCAAGCTCCGGACCTACCAACTTTTTGAACGCTTGAAGGTTCGGCTCCGGCTGAACAAGCTCAACACGGAGTCGCTCGCCAAGTCGGCGCCTCGCCAGTGGGAGCGGATTGTGACGGAGCGCGACGACGCCTTCGCGATGGAGTTGGGCCAGGCGGTACTCGTGTGCCACATGGACTGCATCATCGACGTCCTCAACCACCTGGAGATTCCCCACCAGGAAGGCTTCTTTGAGAAGGATGCCGACGTGTCCCAGTTCCTCACCGGCGACTGGCAACAGCGCGCCTGGGACGGCTTCAGCGACAAGCACCCGAAAGCCGTGCTGGCCTTCTACCTGAACCACCTCGCATTGGAGATGACCAAGGACCCGGTTCTGTTCAACCCCTTGGCGACAGCGGCAAAATGACCCCCGCGCAGGAACTGCACGAAGCGATTCGCGTCGGCGATGAAGCGCGCGTCCACGCGTTGCTGGATTCCGATCCCGCCCTCGTGCACGGCGGCGGCGCGGCCGGCATGGCCCCGCTGCTCCTGGCCATCTATACCAAGCGGCCCATCATGGCGAAGCTCCTGCTGAACCGCGGCGCCAAGCTGGACGTCTACGCCGCCGCGGCCATGGGCGAAACCGACGCCTGCCGCCAGTTCATCAAGGCGGACGACGTGCTCCTCGAAATGGCCAGCTCCGATGGCTGGACGCCGCTCCACCTGGCCTGCTTCTTCGGCCATCTTCAAACGGTGGAGATGCTGCTCGAAATCGGTGCCGACGTGAAGGTCCGTTCCGCCAACGCCATGCACAACACCCCGCTGCATGCCGCCGCCGCCAGCCGCAACCAGGACATCTGCGCGCTGCTGCTCTCAAGCGGCGCCGACGTCAACGCCACCCAGCAGGCCCAATACACCGCCCTGCATTCGGCGGCCGCCAACGGGGATTTGGAAATTGTCCGTCTGCTGCTGGCCCACGAAGCCAGTGCCACGGCCCGGAGCGAAAAGGGTGAAACCGCGCTCGACATGGCCAAACAGCGCGGACACACCGCAGTGGTCGACTTACTGGAAAGAACAGCGCGATGATTGAAGCGAACCTGGAGGAATTGGCGGTCTCCGCCAAGGCCCGCATTGAAGCCGCCACCACGGTGGAGGAACTGGAAGCCGTCCGCGTCGAAGTCCTGGGCCGCAAAGGCGCCCTCGCCAACGTCTCCAAGGAAATGGCGAAGATGACGCCGGAGCAGCGGGCGACGGTGGGCAAGCTGCTCAACGCCGCCAAGCAGGCCCTCGAAAGCGTCTTCGATGAGAAGAAGGCTGCCTTCGACAGCGCGGCCCTTTCCGCCCGTCTTGAAAGCGAATGGGTCGATCTCACCGCGCCCTCCCCGGAACCCGCCCGCGGCGCGCTCCATCCGCTTACCCAGATCCAAACGGAGATCGAAGACCTCTTCGTCTCTCTCGGATTTACCGTTCTCGACGGTCCCGAAGTGGAATCGGACGAACACAATTTCGACGCCCTGAACATCCCGGCCGATCATCCGGCGCGCGACATGCAGGATACCTTCTGGCTGGAAGGCAACTGGCTGCTCCGCACCCATACCTCGCCCGTTCAGGTGCGCGGCATGCGCAAGCTCGGCCCGCCGCTCCGCATGATCGCCCCCGGCCGCGTCTTCCGTAACGAGGAAGTCGACGCCTCCCACGAACATACCTTCTATCAGCTCGAAGGCATGATGGTCGACAAGGACGTCAGCGTCGCCCACCTGCTCTACTTCATGAAGACGCTGCTCTCCGGCATCTTCAAACGCGACGTTACGGTCCGTTTGCGCCCGGGCTATTTCCCGTTCGTCGAACCCGGCTTCGAACTCGATATTCAGTGCCTCATCTGCGGCGGCTCCGGCTGCCCGGTGTGCAAACAGAGCGGCTGGGTGGAACTGCTACCTTGCGGCCTGGTGCATCCCAACGTGCTGCGCAAATCCGGGATCGATCCGGAAGAGTACGGCGGCTTCGCCTTCGGCCTCGGCCTCACACGCCTGGTGATGATGCGCTACGCCATCGATGACATTCGCCAACTGCAGGGCGGCGACCTGCGCTTCCTGCGGCAGTTCTAGACGAGGGGCCATGAAGTTTTCCTACAACTGGATTCACGAACTGGTGGACGGGCTCGATGTGCCCGCCGCCGAAATCGGCCGGCTGATCACGCTGAAGACCGCCGAGTGCGAAGGCGTGGAAGCCCACGGCGCCATGCTGGACGACGTCTGCGTTGCCCGCGTCTTGACCGCCGAAAAAGTCGAAGGCACGCACCTCACGCTCACCACCGTCGATACCGGTCGCTATGGCGTCAAACAGGTCATCTGCGGCGCGCCCAACTGCCGCGCCGGCATGCTCACCGCCTACTGGCCGCTGGGCAAGAAAAAGGTGCGCGGCGTTGAAAGCGACGGCATGTTATCGTCGGCCGTTGAACTCGGAATCAGCCACGAAGGCGATGGCATTCTGGAGTTCTCGGGCGTCGAGCCAGGCGCCTCCATCGCCGGACTCCGTCCGGATACGATCGTCGAAATCGACAACAAATCTCTCACCCACCGGCCCGACCTGTGGGGCCACTACGGCATGGCGCGCGAAGTCTCCGCCATTACCGGCCGGCCGCTGAAGGACCCCGTCAATCTGGGCCTGTTACCCACGGGCACGGGTGTGATGAAGGTCGACATCCGCGACTTCGCCCTCTGCCCGCGTTACTCCTGCCTGGTGTTTGAAAACGTCACCATCGGCCCCTCGCCGCTCTGGCTGCAGTACCGTTTGGAGTCGATCGGGCTCAACCCCATCAACAACATCGTCGACGTGACCAACTGGGTCATGGCCGAGCTCGCCCAGCCCATGCACGCCTTCGATCTGGATAAGATCACCGGCGACACGATCATCGTCCGCGCCGCGGGCGATGGCGAACTGTGCGAAGCGCTGAACGGCGTGACCTACACGCTCGATCCGTCCAACCTCGTCATTGCCGACGCCGCCGGGCCCGTCGCCCTCGCCGGCGTCATCGGCGGCGGTCCGTCGTCCATCACCGCCACCACCACGCGCCTGCTGCTCGAAAGCGCCAGCTTCCACGCTTCGTCCATTCGCAAGACTTCCACCAAAGTAAAGCTGCGGACCGACGCCTCCATGCGCTTTGAAAAGTCGCAGGACCCGGTGAACACCGTGCGCGGGTTGGCCCGCGCCATCGCGCTCCTCGAAATGGTCAGCCCCGGTATCCGCCTGGTCGGCGGTCTGTCGGACTCTTGGCAGCAAGCCGCCGCGCCCGCGCCCATCGAATTCACGCTCACGTGGATGCAGCGCAAGCTCGGCCGCGACGTCTCGGAAGAGGAAGTGGCCGGCATTCTGGAACGCCTCGCCTTCGGTGTCTCCCGTGCCAACGGGGTCTTCACTGTCACCGTGCCCAGCTGGCGCGCCACCAAGGACATCTCCATCAAGGACGATCTGGTGGAAGAGGTAGGCCGCATGATCGGCTACGCCTCCATTCCCCCCGTCGCCCCCAGCGTTCCCAGCCGCGTTCCGCCATTGGAGCCGGAGCGCGCCTTCCAACGCAAGGTGCGCGCCACGCTCACCGCGCAGGGGTTCAATGAGGTCTACAACTACTCCTTCGTGAACGAAGCACAGGCGGCGCAATTGCAGCTGCCCATCGCCGATCACATCAAGGTGTTGAACCCCATCGCCGCGGGCCAGGAGCTTCTCCGCACCAGCCTGCTGCCCAACCTGCTGAAGAACATCGAACTCAACCGCCACAACTTCGA
>CANIFK010000580.1 GCA_947466555.1 Acidobacteriota bacterium
CCTGGAAACTAGCGCGATATCTGGAAGGTGGGTAGGAAGCAATCGATGCCAAATTGGGTCTTCGGCGTGTTGGTGATCGTCGGTATCCTCGCAGTGGCCCTGCTGCGCGGGAACTTGGACATGAAGGACCTGAAAGGTATCGCAGCGCAACGCGGCTTCGTCCTCCACTCGTCCTTTGTCCCTGGCGACCGCCCGCCGATGAGACTCCTGGCAGAGCGAATAGGGTCACAGCCCAACCCCCGCTGGGGTGCGGTGCTGACGGGCGCAGTCGACGGAACCGAAATTGCCATCGGCGAACACGAGGTCCAGGGCCGCATGGGGACCCCCGCCGTCTGGTATGTCCTCTTGGCCTGGCGAATAGCCGCCGCCGCGCCGCCCAACAGCGCCACCCCCTGGCCCCACGGCGGCCAACTGATCCGCGAAGGCGACTGGGCCGCCTGGCGCCTGCCCGGCAACCTCACCAAAGTCAACGTCGAGTTAATGCTGACTCATCTACCCGAAGCCCGCCGCCGCTTCTAGGAACAGGCTCTATCGCCCATCCACCGGCCCCAAAATGCCAGCCCCGGCAGGGCCAGACGCCTCCCCCAAACTCGTCGGGTCAAAACTCCATCCCGCCGCAACCGCCATAACATCCTCTTCCCCCGGTGCCCACGTAAACTCCGCCAGCCCCTCAAACCGCATCTCCCGCTCCGCCTCCGTCACCGCACCCACATCGCGGCAACGCACGGCAATCCAGCCCATCTTGTACCCAAACGGCTCAGGTGCCGACAGCGTGTGTCCAAACAGAGCAGTCACGAACCGTTTCCTCATAACACACATCGTATCAACCCCAGTCACAACACTAGATCATCAATACAATCAACCACATACAAGCAAATCACCCCCTCCGTTCCTTGACAAATTGGTATAATGGAATAGTGAGGGCTTGTTCTGCATCCAACAGAACAAGCCCTTTTGACTTACTCCCCCCGCGCAGGCGCGCAAAACTCTGCCACCTCCACAAGTGGCAAACGCCCGTCACGGCGCCGAAAAAGCCCCGAAAAGCTCCATACGGTGGATATAACCCAAGAGTTGTTGAAACCAAAGAACATCACTCTCGGGACTCGGTCCCAGAAAACCCAAGAAACCCAACATAAACCCAAGTAAAACCAAAAGGATACCCGGAACATAACCCAAGAAATCGCCACTTACCCTACCACCCCACCCGGTGGTAAATCGCATTCCGCGATATCGTAATACCGATGCTCTCCCGCCGCTCCCTCCTCCTCTCCCTCGCCGCCAAGCCCCCCATCGGCATCGGCTTCCTCGGCACCTCCCACTCTCACGGCGAAGGTAAACTCGAAACCATCCTCGCCAACCCCGCCTACCAGCTCATCGGCGTCACCGAGCCCACCCCCAAACACAAAGACGTCCCCATCCTCTCCCGCGCCGCTCTCCTCTCCCACCCCGGCATCCAGGTCATCGCCGTCGAATCCGCCGTCCGCGACCACGCCCGCGACGGCCTCGCCGTCCTCGAAGCCGGCAAACACCTCCACCTCGAAAAAGCCCCCGCCGACAACCTCAAGGATTTCCAAAAAATCGTCGCCCTCGCCCAGCGCAAAAACCTCCTCCTCCAAATCGGCTACATGTGGCGCTACCACCCCGGTATCAACCTCGCCCTCGACGCCGCCCGCCAGGGCTGGCTCGGCGACGTCTACCTCGTACGCGCCTGCATCGGCAACCAGCTCGACATCGCCCGCCGCCCCGAATGGGCCGAGTTCAAAGGCGGCAACATGTTCGAACTCGGCGGCCACATCCTCGACCCCGTCGTCCGCCTCCTCGGCCGCCCCCACAAGGTCACGCCGTTCTTAAACAAGCACGGCAAAGGCAACGACACCCTGGCCGACAACACCGCCGCCGTCCTCGAATTCGACCATGCCATGGCCATCCTCCACGGCGCCAACATGCAGCCCAAGTCCGGCAAATACCGGGCCTTCGAAATCCACGGTTCCAACGGCGCCATCATCGTCAACCCCATCGAGCCGCCCGCCGTCACCGTCGATCTCGATAAGCCCGCCGGTCCCTACAAAGCCGGCTCCCAGCAGATCCCCATGCCGCCATACAAGCGCTACGTCGACGACTTCATCGAACTCGCCGCTGCCATCCGCGGCGAAGCCAAACTCCGAGTAACTTACGAAGAAAACCTGTTAGTCCAGGAGATCCTCCTCCGCGCCAGCGGCATGTAAGATCAGTAGAGAGCAGTCCATGAACCTCATCACGTCCGCCGCCCTCGCCCTTCTCCTCCTCGCCCAATCTGTGACTGCCAAGCCGCTCACCGTCGAGGCGGTCCAACAAAAAGCCCTGCTCATCCCCACCGGGGCGCCAGTCCTCGTTCGCACCACCGGGAAGCAAAAAATCAAAGGCACCCTTACCGGCTTGACGGCCGAAGGCCTTTCGCTAAAAACGGAAGAGGGCGCCTCGCGCACGCTGCCTCTCTCCGAAGTGGCCAGCCTGAAGCAGAAGGGCAAGCCGCCCAAGCCCGCGCCTCCCGCCGCGAAGTCCCCCTCCGTTCCGAACGCCCCCTCGCCGGTCATGGTGAAAAAATCGCTCTCCGCCATCCCGGTCGGATCGCCCATCAAAGTGCGGCTGCCCGACGCCCAACTGGTCGACGGGAAGCTAACCGGAACGACGCCCGATGGCTTTCAGTTCCAAACCATTGAGTCCGGTTCTCTGGTCACCAAATCGCTCGCCTTCAACCAAGTAGCTGGCGTCAAAGGGCCCAGTCTCGGCCTCCGCAAGAGCATCCCCGGCTTGAAGCCGCCGGCCCTGCAAACCCCCGCCGCGCTCAAGGCCAAGGCCATCAAAATCCCCACCGGATCCCCGATCACCGTCCAAATGCCCGATGGCGCGCAGGTGTCCGGAAAGCTCATGGAAACCACCAACGACGGGATGAAAATCCAGAGCCTGCAAAACGGCGATCTCGTCACCCAGACCGTCGGCTTCGACCAAATGGGAAGCTTCAAACCAGGGCTTCCGGTCACCATGTCCGCCCGCGCCAAAACCGCCGTGAAATCTGTTGTCGTGATCGCCGTCACCGCGGCCGCAACCGGTCTGATTGCGGGCAAAATCGGGAAAAAGTAGCCCTACTCCACGCGGTAAAAACTCAGCGTATTGTCCCCCTGCTTCACCATCCGGTAGCGCTGCAGCTTCCCATACGAATCGGCCAAAATCTCCCGCGTCGCATGCTGCGCAATGACGAGAGGCGCCTTCACCACCGCCATCGATAGCGCATACTCCTCCGGGTCCGTATACGGCGGGTCCAAAAACACAATATCGGCCTTAAACCCCGGCAGCGCCCCCACCGCCGTCCCCCGCGTCACGCTCACCCGGGTCTGGATCCCCAGGCTCGCGATATTCGCCCGCAACACCGCCAGCGCGTCAGGCGCCCGCTCAATAAAAATCCCTCGCGACGCTCCCCGGCTCACCGCCTCAATCCCCACCGACCCGCTACCCGCATAGGCGTCCACAAACACCGCCCCCGCAATCACGGGCGACAAAATACTGAACATCGTCTCCCGCATCCGGTCCGGCGTCGGTCGCACGTTCCACCCCGTCACGCTCTTCAAAATCCGGCTTCGAAACTCCCCAGCAATGACTCGCATTAGCCCACCTGCACCAGGCCGTAACGGCGCTGCCAGTTCTCGCGAATATAGGTCACCGCCCGGCGTAGCGAATCCTCGTCCGGCGGATGCTGAATGAACGACACCGCCTCCGCCCGCGCCGTCTCCAACAGCTCACGGTCCCGAATGATATTGGCGAACCGCAGCGACGGCATCCCGCTCTGCTTGGTCCCGAAAAACTCCCCCGGCCCACGCAGCCGCAGGTCCATCTCGGCGATATAAAACCCGTCGTTTGATTCCGTCATCGTTCGTATCCTCTCCCGCCCCGTCTCGCTCAACTTCTCCGTCACCAGCACACAATAGCTCTGGTTCCCGCCGCGGCCCACGCGCCCCCGCAACTGGTGTAACTGCGCCAGCCCAAACCGCTCCGCCTGCTCAATCACCATCACTGTCGCGTTCGGCACATCCACGCCCACTTCCACCACCGTCGTCGCCACCAGCACATGCACCCGCCCCGCCTTGAACTCCGCCATCACCGCTTCCTTATCGGCCTGCGGCAACTTCCCGTGCAGCAGCCCCACCGTGTAGTTCGGATACACGATATCTCGCAAATGAAGTTAGCTCTTCTCGGCCGCCTTCAGCCCCGCCGTCTCGCTCTCTTCAATCACCGGATAGACCACATACGCCTGCCGCCCGCCGCCGATCTCCCGCCC
>CANIFK010000581.1 GCA_947466555.1 Acidobacteriota bacterium
AAAAAAATAAGGTGACTGACACGGGTTTAAGACGGATGTGAGACGGCCCGCCGCGCTCCTTGCGGGGAGCGGGCGGGCCGGGTTCGTTGGTTTGTTTCGGCTGGTTAGAAGAGGAGCTTCAGACCGAGCTGGATGGTGCGGGGGCCGTTGCTCTGGCCGGTGACCGTACCGAAGGCGCCGGATTCGACGTTCGTGTTCGGGGAGCCGAACACGGGCGTGTTGGAGAGGTTGAAGGCCTCGGCGCGGAACTGGACGTTGAGGCGTTCACGGACGCGGGTGTTCTTGAACATGGAGAAGTTCAGGCCGCGGGTGAAATCGTTGCGGAGGTTGGAGTGGGTGCGGCTCAGGTTGCCGAAGGTGTAGTTCGGGGCAACACGGAACTGCGTGGTGTCGAACCACTTGTCGATGGAACGAACCGAGATGCGGGCGTCGCCGCCAACGGCGTCGGGCCGCTGGCTGCCGCCGAACGAGAAGCTGTTGTTCGTCGTCTGGCTGAAGATGAGCGGCATGCCGGAGTTGATGGTGAAGACACCGTTGGTCTGCCAGCCGCCGAGGACGGCGTTGGCGAGCCAGTGCATGTTGGCGCCGTACTTGTGGCCTTTGCCGAAGGGCATTTCGTAGTTGAAGTTCACGACCAAGCGGTGGGGAACATCATACGAAGTGAGGGAGCGTTCGCAGCTGCGGCAGTACCAGTTGCGGAGGGTGCCCTGACCGTCGTTCCAGATGCCGTCGGAGGAGTCAGAGATGGACTTGGACCAGGTGTAGGCCGCACCCATGCTGGCGCCGCCGCCGAAGCGGTGTTCGAAGCGCGTCTGGAAGGAGTGGTAGATGGAGTTGCCCCAGGCCGGGTTGCCGGGTCCGACGCTGGTGAAGGCGGCGTACTGGCCACGGAGGAGGCGACCGCGCTGCACGGTGGCCGCGCCGAGGGGGCTGGCGGGGTCGATGAGACCGAAGAAGGGATTGGGAACGAGGGTGAGCAGGTTGTTGGCGGGAGTGAGCTGTTCCGGACGGAGCTGGCCCATGTCGCCCTGCACGATTTCGTTATGCGTGCCCTTGTTGCCGGCGTAGGAGAATTCGATCATCATGTTGGCGGTGAGGTGGCGCTGGAGGTTGAAGTTCCACTGCTGGTTGTAGGGAGTCTTCATTTCCGAGGCCCAGGCGGAGTTGAGGCCGAAGCCAACGCCGGAGAGGGCGCCCTGCGCGCGACCAACGGGAAGCACGTAGCCTTGCGGGTACGGATTGCGAAGCAGGTTGGTGGGGTTGATCCCATCGAGGGTGGCGTTCCAAGGGGTGGTGCTGGCATAGGGAGCGCCGGTGTAGCGGTCCGTCGCGGCGAACTTGGGCACACCGTAGAAGATGCCATAGCCGGTGCGGATGACGGTCTTCGGGTTGATCTGGTAGGCGATACCGAGGCGGGGGTTGAACTTGTGTTCAATGCCACGGATGCCACGGCGACCAGCGGTCTGGTTGTCGCCGGAGAAGAGGTAGACGCCGCGGAGGTCAAGACCCGTCTTGTCGGAGAGGGGGTTCTTGGCGAAGGGATCCATGAGGGTCTGCTGGTCGTAGCGTTCCATGTTGGAACCTTCGAGCTCATAGCGGAGGCCGACGTTGAAGGTCAATTTGGAATTGAACTTGTAGTCGTCCTGGGCGTAGAAGGCATAGTAGCGGCTCATGTCGGACGGCTTGATGCGGTGCGTGGAGGCGCCGCTGGTGCCGGTCCCGAGGAGGAACGAAGCGAGGCCGTCACCATTGCCGGCGACGCGGGGATCGGGCCCCTGGGTCATCTGGCGGGTGAAGGAGAAGTTACCGGGGGAGCTGCCGAACTGGGCGAAGCCGAGGGTGAACATGCGGACGTCGGCACCGACCTTCATGGAGTGTTTGCCGGAGATGCGGGTGACGTTGCCGACGAGCGAGTAGGCGACGTTATCGCTGGTGTAGGTGGAGCCATTGTTGGGCCCGACGGAGTTGTAGTCCTGGATGTCGAAGCGCGGGATGCGCGGGGCACCGGTCTTCAGCGTGACATCCTGCAGGGACTGCGGGAAGCCGAGCTTGGTGACGTCGTAGCCGTAGGAGAAGGCGGGGCGCCAGGCGGTGAAGAGGCCGAGGCCACCGCGGATGTTGATGATGGTGTTGGCACCGATGGTTTCGGTGTAGTCGGCGGCGGCGTTGTGGGAACCCCAGTACATGATGCCGTCGGAGGGGGCGGCGCCGTTATCCCAGAAGTCGGCGGCGGCGGTGGCCTGTTTGAAGCGGTTGTAGCGCACAAACATGCGGCGGTTGGACTTGAAGTTGTGATCGACCTTGAAGTCGACACGGTCGGTGGGGGACTGCGGAACCTTCTGGATGGCCAGGTTGTTCTGCGCGGTGAAGACGTTGGTCCCGGGGCCGTTGGCGGCGGGGTAGAGCTTGACCACGTTGAGGGCGATGGGGTCCATCATGGCCACCGGGATGCGGTTGCCGGCGAAGGGCGTACGGAGAAAGTTGCCGGGCGAATCCGGATTGGGCCGGGTGGTGAAGGGATCGAAGATGGGCCGGACGGCGCCGTTGGCGTTCCGGGTGTTAGAGAAGTCGCCACCGAGCTGGGCGGCGGTGGGAACGGTGAAGGTGCCCAGGCTGCCGGACTTGGTGAGCTTCTTTTCGTAGAGAACGAAGAAGAACGTCTTGTCCTTGACGACGCGGCCGCCGATGCTGGCGCCGTACTGGTGCTGCTGGAGGGACGCTTTGGGCAAGTTGTTCCGGTTGGTGAAGAAGTTCTTGGAATCCATGGCGGAGTTGCGCAGGAATTCGAACGCGGAGCCGTGGAACTCGTTGGTGCCGGACTTGGTGATCATGGTCACCTGACCGCCACCGGAGCGGCCGTATTCGGCAGTGTAGGAGTTGGTCTGAACGCGGAACTCCTGGATGCCTTCGACGGAGGGGATGGCGGAGGCGCCATAGATGCCCTGAATGTCGGACTGGACCATGGCGGAGACGCCGTCCAACTGGATGTCGTTGACCGATTCCTTACCACCGTTGATGGAGAAGCGAATGGTGGAGGTGAAGAAGTCGCTTTCCGCGTTGTTGGGCGTGGAGGGCGTGATGCCCGGCACGAGGGTGAGAAGCGAGTAGATGTTGCGATTGTTCAGCGGAAGTTCGATGATCTTCCGGTTTTCGACGACGGCGCTGAGGGCGGCGCTCGAAGCTTCGAGCAGCGGGCCGGTGGCGGTGACGGTCACCTTTTCAGAGACCGCGCCGACGTCCAGTTTGATGTTAACGGTGGCGTTCTGCTGGGTGGCCAGAGGCAGCGACTCCATGACGTACTGGCGGAAGCCGGGGGCTTCGGCGGAGACGCGGTAGACGCTGGGCGTCAATTCGATGACGCGGTAGACGCCGGAGGAGTTGGTTTCGGCCTTGTACTCCTGGTTGCGCTGGACGTCGGTGATGGTGATTTTGGCACCGACAACGGCCGAGCCGGTGCCGTCGGTGACGATACCGGAGACGAGTGCTTTTGAAGTCTGGGCGGAGACGGGTAAGAACGTCGCCGCGAGTATGAGAAATGTTGTTAAGCGGACTCTCAACATGGAACCTCCTGTTTTCCCTGAAGTGATTTCGGACACCAATATCCGAAGAGGCGTGGCCTCGTAAACCTGGACGGGTAACGGCATCATCGCCGTATAACCATCGAAAGGCAGGGGCTAATATATCAGCTTGTATACAGGGTTTGGGTGACCGCGGCGAAAGATTAACGTTTTTGCGTATATCGGGCGGCAGATGCGGCCCGGTGCGGGCCGGTGGCCGAACGTGATGTAATCGGGGACATCCGCTATGCTGCACTTTAAATCGAATTTTGGGCCCCTGCTTTTTCTGTTTATTTCGGCGAGTTTCCTGCTGCCAGGGGCGGAGGCGGGCGTTGCGGCGCACGGCTGGGACGGCTTCCGATGCGATTTGAGGCAGGCGGGAATGGCGCGGAATTTGTGGCGCGGGGGCTGGCTTATTCGGCGGGAATTCGCGCGGATGGCACGACGTACCGGTTTGCCGGGATGACGACGCCGGTGCGGATGCAACTGATGGGCGGAGACGGGCGGGCGGCGTTGCGAGCGGAGGCGCCGTTGCCGGGTGTGAGCCATTATCTGACTGGGGCGCCGTCGGAGTGGCGGCGTGGGGTGCGGCAGTTTGGGCGTGTTGTGGCGCAGGGGGTGTATCCGGGGATTGATGTGGCCTATTACGGGACGGGGACGGAGTTGGAACATGATTTCGTGGTGCGGGCGGGGGCGGACGCGGGGCGGATCCGGTTGCGGTATTCGGGGGTGGAGGGAATGGCAGTGGACGG
>CANIFK010000582.1 GCA_947466555.1 Acidobacteriota bacterium
AAGGGGCAATCTCTATCTAGCCACCGGCCACGAAGGCCTGGGCGTAACCACCTCGCTAGGAACCGCGAAAATCCTCGCCGCCGAAATCCTCCGCCGCCCCTCGCCGCTCCCCCCAGCCCCCTACCGCCCGGAGCGCTTCCATGCCTAAGATTCTCCCTAGGTGACTGTCACCGAGGAATTATCTGAGGAGAAACGTACATGCCCAAGACCCGCTCCATCGGCCGAAATACCCCCGCTCCGGCCAAACAGCCCGCACTGTCCCCAACCCTAGGATTCCTCCTAGGTGACTGTCACCAAGGAATTGCCTGATGGGAAACGTACATGCCTAAGATCCGCTGCAACGGCCGCGAAATAGACGCCCCGGCCAACGCCACCGTCGCCGCCATGCTCCCCCCACTCCCCGGCCCCCTCTGCGCCATGGGCGTCTGCATGGGCTGCCGCGTCACCATCGATGGCCGGCCCCACCAACTCGCCTGCCAAACGTTGGTCCGCGACGGCATGGAGGTCACAACGCCGTGAAGCATTACGACGTCGCCATCCTCGGTGCCGGCCCCGCCGGCCTCGCCGCCGCCCGTGTCGCGACAGGCACCGTCGCCCTCATCGACGACAACCCCCAACCCGGCGGCCAGATCTGGCGCGGCGCCCCGCAAATCCCCGTCCCCGCCAACGTCGATTTCCTCCCCCAAACCAAAGTCTTCGACGCCCAGCCCGGCTTCACCCTCCACACCGTTCCCCACGGCCCCATCCGCGCCGCAAAGCTCATCGTCGCTACCGGCGCCCGCGAACTCTTCCTCCCCTTCCCCGGCTGGACGGAGCCCAACGTCTACGGCGCCGGCGGCCTCCAAGCGCTAGTCAAATCCGGCAAGCCAATAAACGGCCAGCGAGTCCTCATCGCCGGCTCCGGCCCCCTCCTGCTCGCCGTCGCCGCCACGCTCAAGAAGGCGGGCGCAATCATAACCGGCATCGCCGAACAAGCCCCGCTCGGCCGCATCGTCCCATTCCTCCTCCGCTACCCCGCCAAGCTCCCGCAAGCCATCGCCCTCCGCGCCACGCTCCTCGGCGTCCCCTACTGGACCACCACCTGGGTCACCCGCTTCGCCAACGGCACAGCCACGCTAAACAACGGCCGCACGCTAACCATCAATCACCTCGCCACCGGCTTCGGCCTCGTCCCCAACACCGAAATCGCCCAGCTTCTCGGCTGCCGTCTCGATGACGGCTTCGTCGTCGTCGACAGCCGCGGCCAAACCACCGTCCCCGGCGTCTACTGCGCCGGCGAACCCACCGGCATCGGCGGGCTCGATAAAGCCCTCGCCGAAGGTGCGGGCCAACCCTACAACGGCGCCTTCGTCCGCGATCTCGCGCAAGCTTTCGCCCTCAACCCGGCCCTCTACGACATCGCCGAACCCGCCACCCTCATCTGCCGCTGCGAAGCCGTGACCAAAGCCGAATGCGAGCCCTATCGCGAATGGCGCGACGCCAAACTGCAAACCCGTTGCGGCATGGGCGCCTGCCAGGGCCGCCTCTGCGGCCCCATCACCCAGCGTCTCTTCGGCTGGCTCCCGTCCAGCGTCCGCCCCCCGCTCGTCCCCGTCCCGGCGCGTTATCTGTCTACAGCGCAAACACCGCCAGCACCGGAAAGTGGTCGCTCGGAAAACGCCCCTCCCGCGCATCGGTAAGCGTCTCGGCGCTCTTCACCTTCCACGGCCCGCGGAACAGAATCCAGTCAATCCGCGCCTTCCCCGGCGTGCCCTTGAACCCGTGGAATGTGCCCTCCGGCCCCGCCTTCTTCTTCGCCACCATCCACGCGTCGGTCAACGGCGGCACCAGCGCCGAATAGGCCGATGAGTCCCCCGCCGCCGCGTTGAAATCCCCCGTCAACACGAACGCCCCGTCCTTCGGCATGCGCTTGGCGATAATCAACGCCGCCTTCCGCCGCGCCTCCTCGTCCACCTTCCCGCGATGCGCAAAGTGCGTATTGAAATACGTGAACCGCTTCTTTGTGCGAAGGTCCTCAAACACCGCCCACGTCACCATCCGCGGCAGGCTCATCCCCCACGCGGACGACCCGGCCACCTCCGGCGTCTCCGACAGCCAGAAGTTCCCGCTCTCCACCGGCTTCAATCGGTCCTTCCGGTAGAAGACGCCCATATGCTCGTCCTCCTTGTTCCCGCGCCGGCTCAGCCCGAACCAGGCGAACTCCGGCATCTGCTGCGCAATGTACTCACCCTGCGTGTAGAACAGCTCCTGCGTGCCCATCAAATCGGGCTTATGCTTGCGGACAGTCTCCACAAAAAAGTCCTTCCGCTTATCCCACAAATCCGCCCCGTCATTCGGGTTCGGATAGCGGACATTGAAGGTCATCACGCGCAAATCAGCCGCAAAACTCGGCAGCGCAAACAGGGCAAACAAGGCGAGTCGAAACATAGTCTCGCTACGATGGTATCGACTCTCCCGATGATTCGCCCGGTCCCAGTCACGGCCTCCTATCGCGCCAGCGTCGCGCTTGCCGCGCTTGCCACGCTGGCCGCGCCGCTGCTCTACGCGGCCTTCGTCGCCGCCATCGCCGTGGCCGTGCTGCTCTGGGGCTTCCTCGGTCTCGCCTTCGCCGGCCACATGCTGGGGCTGATGATCTATCTGGCCGTCCTCGCCGCCGGGCTCACCGTGCTGATCTTCCTCGGCAAGGCGTTCTTCTCCTGGCCCAAAATGGAGGGCAACTACAAGCCCATCGCGCTCGCCGATCACCCAGCCCTCGCCCGTCTCATCGCCCGCGTCTGCGCCGAAACCGGCGCGCCGGAACCCGCCGCCGTCGCCGTCGACATGTCGCTCAACGGCGCCGCCTCGCTCATCCATCCCATCCGCGGCCTGTTCACCAATCAGTACCGCCTCGTCCTCGGCCTGCCGCTCGTCGCCATCAGCGATCAGCAACACATGGCCCACCTCATCGCCCACGAAGTCGGCCACTTCTCCCAAGGCGGCGCCATGCGCGTCCGCCAGCTCATCCACTGGGGCCAGTACTACTTAAGCCAACTCGTCGACGGCCGCGACAAATGGGACGTCTGGCTCGCCTCCCAATCCGACGGCACCGCCTACATCATCCGCCTCTTCGCCTGGGCCGCCGCCATGGGCATCTGGCTCAGCCGCCGCGTGCTGGCCCTGCTGCTCCGCGGCACGCTGTTGATCAACGCCCGCATGAGCCGCGAAATGGAGTTCCACGCCGATCTCTACGCCATCCGCGTCGCCGGCTCCGACGCCTTCGCCGAATCGGTCGTCACCTTCGCCGGTGGCAACGCCGCCGTCCAAAAGGCCCTGCAGATCTGCCATCGCATTTCCGCCGATGGCCGCTATCCGGACGATCTCGCCGCCCTCACCGCCGCCTACTTCCACCGCATCCCGGAGGCCGATAAACACGAGCTAGCCCGCCAAAGCCGCTACACCATCGGCCTCGGTTACGACTCCCATCCCGACGATACCGACCGCCTCGAACGCTCCGACCGCGAGCACGACCCCGGCGTCCTCCACGAGACCGGCGAGGCCCGCGATCTCTTCACCAATTTCCCCGAACTCTGCCGAACCGAGACGCGCCGCTTTTTCGAGGTAGAGGCGAGGGAGATTGTGCCGGTCGCCCTACTCATCGACGAAGACCAGCGTCGCGACGCGCAGGACGGCGCGCGTATCGACTTCTTCGGCGCCGTCTACGACGGCCCCGTCTGGCTGCGCATCGGCGACCTCGAACCCGTGTCCGATGCCGAATGGCCCGCCGTCATCCGCGCCGGCGACGACGCCCGCGCGGCCACCCTGCCTGCCTTCCACGAGATCGTCAGCGGCTACGGCAAACTGGTCGTCGCAACTGTCGTCCTCCGCCGCCTGGACGCCGGCCTCCCCGTCGATTGGATGCGAGTCGAACTGGAGCCCTGCAACGTCGAAACCGCCCGCGAACGTATGTTCACCCGGGAGCGCGAATACTGGGCCCGCGTAGCGGCCTTCCACGACGCCGTGCTGCCCGTGCGCCAACGCCTTGTCGCCGCCTGGGCCCGCCGCACGCTCCTTCCGGCGGCACGCCAGACGCTGTTCGAAGAGCTCTACAACGGACTCCGCGCCATGGAAGCGGCCGATGAGCCGACCACGCAACTCGCGCTCGATCTGGCCGTCCTCGGCGACCTCGGCGCCTCTATTAACGAGTACCTCCACAGCCAGTCCTTCATGCTGAACATCCAAACGGAGTTCGAAGCCGCCGTGCGCCACGCCGGGCAACTCGAAGAGGCGCTCACGCCCGAACTGCTGGCCTTCGCGCGGCCGGAGCCG
>CANIFK010000583.1 GCA_947466555.1 Acidobacteriota bacterium
CAAACCCCGGAAGGCGCCGTCATCGACACCCAAATCTTCATCGACGCCGCCGACCTCACCTTCACCCCCGAACCCGACGGTCTCCACAAAATGGTGGTCGAAACCAACTTGGTCACCCTGAACGAACAGGGGCTCCCCGAAAACCAGCTCGGCCAGGACTACACCATGCGCGTGAAGGCCGACCAGCTCGCCGAGCTCCGCAAAAACGGCCTCGTCTACCGCGTCCGCCACCCGGTAAAAAAGCCCGGCTCGTTCCTCATGAAAGCGGTGATAACGGACAAGGCAACCCGCCACTCCGGCACCGCCACGCAGTTCATCGAAGTGCCCGACATCCGCAAAAAGAACCTGGTGCTGTCGAACCTCACCATCGGCCGCGACGCCGAATCGGCCAACCGCATCTTCCACCCGGGCGACACGCTGGATTACGGCGCCCAGATCATCAACCACCCCGGCGCCGGCCTGAAGCGCGAGGTGCGCCTGTACTGCGAAGGCGACCAAGTCGGCCACTTCCCCGCGGCGGGATTTGAGCCAATCACAGTCCCCAACGTCACCTACCCCGTCGCCGCCGGCCGCCTGCAGCTAGGCCCCCAAGCCACCCCCGGCAACTACACGCTGGAACTGGTAGTCACCGACCCAGCCCGCAAAGGCGAAAAGAGCCGCGCCATCCAGCACACCACCTTCACCGTCTCCCCCCGCTAGCCCGCCCCTCGCGGGGAGACTCGAAATGGGGGGAGCGGAACACCCGACCCCTCCCAAATCAGCCCGGTGCCTGGCGCCCAGGGAATGGTGAGGATCAACTGCCCCCCACCAACCTACGGCAAAGCAAACGCCACATAAGCCCCAGGAATCTTCACCTGGGTACCCGGCGTCAACCCCACCTGCGCCGCTGCGCAGAACACCACATACTGCTTCCCATTCACGGAATAAATCGCCGGCATCCCCTCCAACGCCGCGTCCACCTCGGTCTCCCACAAAGTAGCCCCGGAATCCACATCCAAAGCCCTGACAACCCGGTCCCGCGTCCCGGCAAACAGAATCCCGCCCGCCGTCACCACCGGCCCGACTTTCGGATAATGCGACCCCGTATTCTTAATCCCCTTAGCCGCCAAATGCGGCACATCGCCCAACGGAATCTTCCACCGGATCGTTCCCTCGTTCAAGTCGTAAGCCGTCAACGAAGACCACGGCGGTTTAATCGGCGACAACCCGTCGCTCGCGATCATAAACCCAAACCCGCTCAAATACTTTTCCGCATCCGCCCAACTCGACCCCGCAGGAACAGTCGCCCGCGCCCGCGCCGGGTTGTACAGATACGCAATCAGCTCATCCACCTCCGTATCCTTCAACTTCGGATACCCCGGCATCGGCCCCACGCCTTGCCGGATGGCGTTGACAATCTTCTCCCGCGGCATCCGCACCGCAATATCGTCCAACCCCGGCATCGCCGGCGGCGCCCCGCGCCGATCCGCCTTATGGCAGTTCAAACAATGCACCTGGTACAGCGATTGCCCCCGCTGCTCAACCGAATCATTGAACCCGCTCTTGGCCGTCCCCTCCGGCTCCAGCTTCAACATCGCCGGCAAGTCTTTCGAGACCACATACAACATCCCCCGCCCCGGCTCCACCGCCGCCCCGCTCCAATTCGCCCCGCCGTTGTTCCCCGGCATCTGAATCGTGTTCCGCGTCCCCGGCGGCGTAAACAAGCCTTCATTGCGAGCCGACAAAATATCATCCCGGAACTTCGCCCGGTCCTCCGGGCTCAAGTACGGACTCAAGTCATCAACCGTGAACTTCTGCCGCGCGAACGGTGGCGGCTTGGTCGGAAACGGCTGCGTCGGCCACGTCTTCTCATTCGGCATATCGGTCTTCGGAACAGGCCGCTCTTCAATCGGCCACAACGGCTCGCCCGTCACCCGGTTGAACACCCAGATGAACCCCTGCTTGGTCACCTGCGCCACGGCGTCGATTGTCTTCCCCTCGTGCTGCACCGTGATCAACTTCGGCGCCGTCGCATCGTCGTAATCCCAGATGTCGTGATGCACCATCTGGAAGTGCCAGATCCGCTTCCCCGTCCGCGCATCCAACGCCAACAACGAGTCACTAAACAAGTTCGACCCCGCCCGATCCGCCCCGTAGAAGTTGTACTTCGCCGAAGCCGTCGGCGCATATAAAATCCCGCGCTTCACATCGAGCGACATCTCCCCCCAAACATTCGCCCCGCCCACAGTCTTCCAGGCATCCTTCGGCCAAGTGTCATACCCAAACTCCCCCGGCCGCGGCACCGTATGGAACTGCCAAACCAGCTTCCCAGTCCGCACATCAAAAGCCCGAATATCCCCCGGAGCCGACCCATACCCCTGGTTCGTCGCCGACCCCAAAATCAGCAGGTCTTCAAACACCCGCCCCGGCGTCGTCGATTGCACCAGCGAAATCGTCGCCGGGTCCCGGTCCAACCCCTCTTTCAAGTTGACATCAAACCCCGGCACCGCCTTCCCGGTCAACACATCTAAAGCCCGCAACCGGTGGTTCGCGCAATACAACAGCCGCCGTTCTTTCCGGTCTTTGCTTTCCCAATAATTCAACCCGCGATTCGTAATGACCTTGATATCGGACCCCGGCGAAAACGCCCACTTCTCTTTCCCCGTCGCCGCGTCCAGCGCGACAATCGAGTTCCCCTTAGCCATCACATATAGCGTCCCGTCCACCATCAACGGGTTAAAGAAGTACTTATTCGAATCCCCCGTCGGATACGTCCACGCCCTCTGCAACTTCGCCACATTGGAGCGGTTGATCTGCGTCAACGGCGAATACTGCGCCGCATCGGGTCCCCCGCCATAATCCGGCCACGACTGGCCCGCCGCGCAAACCCCAACCAACAGAAGCAAAAATCGCATCCCACAATCCTACCGCCGCAACCGCGCCGCCACCAGAGGAGCCAACCACAAAACCACCAAACCTGGCGGCGACAAACCGCCCCGTCCCACCTCAAGCGCCACCGTCAGCCCCACCCAGACCGTCCCCGCCAGCATCTACCGAACCAGCAAACAGGTGATCCCAATCAACGACTGCCGCGCCCTGAAATCCCCGAACAGCGTTCAAATACAAATCCCGCAGCGTCCCGGGAACAATCTCGGCCAGCAGCAGCGCAACCCAAACCACCAGCGCACGACCAATGAGTGCATCCTCGCCCGCCTCCGCAAGACCGCTCCACCAAACCTGGCGGCGACAAACCGCCGCGTCCCACCTCAAACGCCACCGTCAGCCCCACCCAGACCGTCCACGCCAGCATCCACCGAACCAGCAAACAGGTGATCCCAATCAACGCCTGCCGCGCCCTGAAATCCCCAAACAGCGTTCAAATACAAATCCCGCAGCGTCCCGGGAACAATCTCGGCCAGCAGCAGGGCAACCCAAACCACCAGCGCACGACCAATCAATGCATCCTCGCCCGCCTCCGCAAAACCGCTCCCACGCCACCCGATCTGAACGGTTCCTCCAGACGAACTACTCCTGCCGGATCGCCGCCACCGGATCAATCCCCATCACCCGCCACGCCGGCACAAAACAAGCCCCCGCCGCCACCACCAAAAACAGCACCCCCGCCAAAACAAACGTCCCCACATCGGTAGCGCTCGTCGCATACAACCAATGCGCCAGAAACCGCGTCAGCCCCACCGCGCCCAAAACCCCGATCCCCAACCCCAAAACCGTCATCCCCAACCCCTGCCCCGTCACCAGCTGCAACACCGATCCCCGCGGCGCCCCCAGCGCCAACCGAATCCCCAACTCCTGCGTCCGCTGGCTCACCGCCAACGCCATCACCGCCGCCAACCCGCTCATGCTCATCACCAGCGCCAACCCCGCAAACAGCCCCAGCAACATCGTCGTCAACCGCGCCGGCGCCATCGATTCCTCTTGAAACCGGTCAATCGTCGACACCCGATCCACCGCCAACTCCGCGTCCACCCCCGCCAGCGCCCGCCGCACCGGCTCCACCATCCCCAACGGCGCCCCGCCCGTCCGCACCAGCAAAATCCCCGCAAACCCCGTCTGCCGCGCCGGCCGGTACAGTTCATCGCTCACCGGCTTATCCAACCCATACTCCTTCACATCCCCCACAACGCCCACAATCTCAATCCAGGTCTTCCCCCCATCAAACGTCACCCGCCGCCCCACCGGGTCCTCCCCCGGCCACCGGTGCCGCGCCATCGAGTCATTCACCACCGCCACCGGCAACGCGTCCATTTCGTCCCGCTCACTGAACTCCCGCCCCGCCAGCACCGGCTGCCCGATCGTCCCGAA
>CANIFK010000584.1 GCA_947466555.1 Acidobacteriota bacterium
TCCGTATCAGCGTGAATCACAGTTGCCATAATAGCTGCATGCTCCCTGCCGAGTTGAGTGCCGAGATCGACGCGATCGTTGGCGGCTACCACGCCGACCCATTCCGCATCCTGGGGCCCCACGCCACCGGCGACGGCTGGGAAGTCCGCGCCTTCCTCCCCCACGTCACCTCCGCCAAGGTCCAACTCCCCACCCAAACCGTAGACATGCAGCTCGTCCACGGCGCCGGCCTCTTCATCGCCAAACTCCCCGGCAGCCCGCAAACATACGCCCTAATCGTCAACAACGAAACCATCGAAGACCCCTACCGCTTCGGCCCCGTCATTTCCAATTTCGATCTCCACCTCCACACCGAAGGCACGCTCAATCGCGCCTGGGAAACCTTCGGCGCCCACCCGCAAACCATCGACGGCGTCCACGGCGTCCGCTTCGCCGTCTGGGCGCCATCCGCGCTCACCGTCACCGTCACCGGCGTCTTCAACGATTGGCACGCCACGCGCCACCCCATGCGTCGTCGCGATGGCGGCGTCTGGGAACTCTTCATCCCCGGCATCCGCTCCGGCGACGTCTACAAGTACCGCGTCAAGAGCCAGTACAACGACTCCGTCCAGCTCAAGTGCGACCCCTACGCCTTCCGCGCCGAAGTCCCGCCGCTCACGGCCTCCATCGTTCACGAGTGGGAAAACTACCAATGGCGCGATACCGCTTGGATGGACAAACGCGCCAAAACCAATTGGCTCGAAGCCCCCATGAGCGTCTACGAAGTCCACCTCGAAAGCTGGATGAAGACCGCCGACGGCAAGCCCCTCACCTACCGCCAGTTCGCCCAAACCCTCGTCGAATACGTCAAGCGCCTCAACTACACCCACATCGAACTGATGCCCATCATGGAGCACCCGTACTCCGGCTCCTGGGGCTACCAAGTCACCGGTTTCTTCGCCGCCACCTCCCGCTTCGGCACCCCCGAAGACTTCATGTTCTTCGTCGATCAGTGCCACCAACAGGGCATCGGCGTCATCCTCGATTGGGTCCCCGGCCACTTCCCCAAAGACGCCCACGGCCTCGCCTGGTTCGACGGCACCGCCCTCTACGAACACGCCGATCCCCGCCAGGGCGAACACCTCGGCTGGGGCACCAACGTCTTCAACTACGGCCGCAACGAAGTCCGAACGTTCCTAGTCTCCAACGCCCTCTTCTGGCTCGAACAGTTCCACATCGATGGCCTCCGTGTCGACGCCGTAGCGTCCATGCTCTTCCTCGATTACGGCCGCGAAAACGACCCCGCCTCCTGGGTGCCCAACCAATACGGCGGTCGCGAAAATCTCGAAGCCGTCGAGTTCCTCAAACAGTTCAACATCGCCGCCCACAAGGTCCCCGGCGCCATCACGATCGCCGAAGAATCCACCTCCTTCGGCGCCGTCACGAAACCCGTCTACCTCGGCGGTCTCGGCTTCACCATGAAGTGGAACATGGGCTGGATGCACGACATGTTCAACTACTTCAAACTGGAGCCCGTCTTCCGCCGTTTCAATCAAAACAACATCACCTTCTCCCTCCTCTACGCCTTCACCGAAAACTTCCTCCTCCCCATCTCCCACGACGAAGTCGTCCACGGCAAAGCATCACTCGTCGGCAAAATGCCCGGCGATGAATGGCAGCGCTTCGCCAACGTCCGCGCCTTCCTCGGCTACATGTACGGCCACCCCGGCAAGAAGCTCCTCTTCATGGGCCAGGAAATCGGCCAATACGAAGAGTGGAACTGGGAAACGCAAATCCGTTGGGAACTTTTGGACTACGATTTCCATCGAAAGCTCCAGACGCTGATTGCCGAACTGAACCGCCTCTACAAATCGGAACCCGCCCTCTACGAAGTCGACAGCAGTTTCCAAGGCTTCGAGTGGATCGATTTCCGCGATGTCGATGCCTCCGTCATCGCCTTCCAGCGCCGTGCCAAAGACCCGGAGGACTTCCTCATCTTCGTCGCCAACTTCACCCCCGTGCCCCGCCACCACTACCGCATCGGCGTGCCCCGCGACGGCAACTACGCTGAACTTCTCAATACCGACGCGGCTGGCTTCGGCGGCTCCAACATGGGCAACTTCGGCTGGCGCAATGCCGACGCCGTCAAGTCGCACGGCCACAACTTCAGCCTGTCGCTCACACTCCCGCCGCTATCGATGCTCATCTTCAAACCTGAAAAACCGGAATGAACCCGGCCGCGCTCATCAACCTGGCCCTTCTGGCCCTCTTCGGGCTGCAACACAGCGTCATGGCCCGCGCCTGGTTCAAACAGCGCGTTAAACTCCCCAAGCCGCGCCGTACCTACGCTCTCGCCACCCTTGTCGTCCTCGTCATCATGTGGCGTCTCTGGCAGCCCATGCCCGATCTCGCCTGGCACTGGCAGGGCGCCGTCGCCATCGGCCTCTACATCGTCTGGACCTTCGGCCTCCAACTCATCCTCTTCGGCGCCATGTCCATCAACGCGCGCGAACTCTTAGGTTTCGCCGAACCCGCCCCCGCCGAATTCCGCACGCCATTTCTCTACACCATCGTGCGCCACCCCATCTATCTCGGCGCCATTCTCACCCTCTGGGCCACCCCCCAAATGACGCAAGGCCGGCTGCTCTTCGCCGCCGGCCTGACGCTCTACATACTCATCGGAATACAGTTCGAAGAGCGCGATCTCGAACGCCAGTTCGGCGACGTCTATCGCGTCTACAAACAGCGCGTCCCGATGCTTATCCCTTCACTTCGAAAATCACTTCCACTTCCACCGCCGCCCCAGTAGGCAGCGACGCGAAGCCCAGCGCCGACCGCGCGTGGTAGCCGTCCGAGGTCTTCCCAAAAATCTCGTGCAGCAGGTCGGAGGCGCCGTTGATCACCAGGTGCTGTTCCACGAATTCCGGATCGGAGTTCACGCAGCCCAGCACTTTCAACACGCGCAACCCGTCCAAGGTGCCATGCGTATTCCAAACGGAATTCAGGATCTTCGCCACGCATTCCCGCGCCGCAGCGTAGCCCTCCTGGGTCGTCAACCCACCGCCCAGCTTGCCTTTCAGCGTGCTGACGTGGCCGGAACTCCAAAGCTGGTTCCCGGTCTGTATGCAGAGGTTCAAATACCCCGGCGTCTGTTTCTCGAAGGTGAGTCCAATGTGCTGTGCAGTCTCTTGCGGAGTCATAGGATGGAATTCCCAATGTATTCGGCTATGATCGATTTATGCAACTAGCCCGCCTCGCATTTCTCACGCTCGCCGCGGCCGCCCTCTCCTTTGCCGCCGACATTACCGGCAAATGGACCGGCGAACTCACCACCCAGAACGGTGCCATGGCGCTCACCATGAACCTCAAGGCCGATGGCGAAACGCTCACCGGGACCGTCGGCACCCAGATGGGCGAAATGCCCATTAAAGAAGGCAAAGTGAAGGGCGACGAGCTGACCTGGTTCACCGTCTTCGAACGCGACGGCAACACCATGAAGATCATGAACAAGGCCAAAGTCACCGGCAAGGAAATGAAGGTCACCATCTCCGTCGAAGGCCGCGACGTCACCATGGAATACACCGCCAAAAAAGCGGATTAGTTTTCCAGCACACCCTCATAGAGTGCCGCCATCGGCACCGAACACTCGAGCGACGAGAACGAGCAGTCGGCCTCCAACCCGATCACCTCGCTGATCCACCACTGCCCGTTCTCCGCCTGCGTGTGAATCTCCACCATGGCCTTGTCTTGCGATATCAGCGCATACTGCCGCAGCGTCGGGCTCAACCGGTACTCGTGCGATTTCGCTCCCCTGTCATCGGCCTCCGTGCTGGGCGATAGTACTTCGGCGACAAATACCGGATTCGTGACGACATTCGGTCGCCCCTCCATCGTTTCCACCGGTCCGCAAATCACCATCACATCCGGATAGACATACATCTTCTTCGCGCCCGCCTGGAACAGCAGGTCACTCCCAGCCACCCTGCATCGCTTGCCCTGCAGCGCGTTCCCCAAATGTCGGATCAGATTCGCGGCAAGGAACGAGTGTCCCGGAGATCCACCCGCCATCGCCGTGATCACGCCGTCATAATAAAAGTTCTTCGTGTCGGACCGCTCTTCGTGGTCCAAATATTCATCGACTGAAATTAACGGGATGTTTCGAGCCGCCATTACTCCATACTAGGCGAAAAGTCCCACCTTCTCCCCAACCCCTAACTCCCAAAACACCGCCTAATCCGCCCCGCCACCAACTCCCGCACTCTCCCATCCAACTCCGTCACCGCCACCCGCTCCAGCAAAACCTCCCCCCCCCCCCCCCCCAA
>CANIFK010000585.1 GCA_947466555.1 Acidobacteriota bacterium
GGCCGCATCTGCCCGCTCTCCACATCGCAAATCTGCACGGAAGCTAAATTGAAATCCCCCGAATACGGTGTCTCCACCTTCACCACCGCCACCGACTTTCCATCCGGAGTCCACGTCAACGGCGCCGCCGGCGGCGAAGGCGGGAAGCTGATCGGTAACGTCCACGCCCCGCTCGTCACCCGCCGGGCTTTTCCCCCGCCCGCCGGAACCACCCACAAATGCGCCGGCCGCGGCGCCGCCGTCACCAGAAAATCGTTATGCCCAATCTCGAACGATTTGTTATGCCGTTCTTCACCACTCTGCTTCGGCGCCTCGTCCGTCATCACATACGCAAACCGCGTCCCGTCCGGTGACCATGCAAACTGCTGCACGCCCTGCGCCCCACGCGTCACCACCGCCGCCTCTCCGCCCGCCATAGGCAGCACCAGAATCTGCAGGTTCCCGTCCACCTGTGCCAAAAACGCCAGCCGCGTCCCGTCCGGGGACCACCGCGGCTGCGCCAGCCCCCGCCGCTCCCGCGTCAATACCCGCTCCGCCCCGCTCGCCGTGTCGATCAACACCAGCTCGGAGTCGCTCCGGTTCTCCTCAAAATTCGATCGCGCCACAATCGCCGCAAGGGACTTCCCATCCGGCGAAATCTGCGGGTCCGAAGGCCGCACAATCCGCCCCGGCGTGTTCACGTCAAACCGCTCCGCCGGCAGTGCGCCGGCGATGAGAATCAGGCACAGAAAAAGGCGCATATTGCTACGCAGTGTAGCAATGCGGCTGGGCGCCGCTTCCACGGCGCCCAGCCTCGACACTACACCCCAACCGCCATCACCTGCGTATTCTCATGCGCGCAGATCTGACGCATCACCTCAATCACCTGCTCATCGTCTAACTCGGCCGCCCGCCCGTCCTGCGGCCGCGCCGCCAGGATCAGGTCGTTGATGCCGATCATTCCCACCAGCTCGTCGTTGTCATCCACCACCGGCAGGCGCCGGACTTTCGCCTCACCTAACAGGTGCAGCGCGGCGTGGATGTCGTCCCCGGCCCGGCAATACACCACCGGTGCCGTGGCCGCTTCCACCGCGGTCACTTCCCGTGCCGGAACATTGCGCGTGCCCAGGGCAATCGCCACATCCCGGTCGGTAATCATCCCCAACACATGGCCCTGCGCAACCACCGGCAGAGCCCCGCAATCATGCACCCACATCAACTCCGCCACCGTCGCCAGATTCGTCTCCGGCGTACAGCACCAGGGCGTGCGCGTCATGATGTCTTCCACTAGGATTCGCATTGCTTACCTCCTGCTCTTCCTGTTTTCCTACTGACCGGTCTTGTCGCCGGCGTACCGCAACACGGCCGCCATAACAACCGCCACCGGCATCTGCTCCGGCTCCATCAGCCAGACCATTCCTTTGTGCAACAACACGTCCACCGCCGCGGCATTCATCAAGTCGTCGCTTCGATAAACGTATCCTTCGGCCGCCCCCAGCCCCGCCAGGTGCCGCGCGTCGCCGTTCATCCGCGCGCCCCGTTCTATGAACAAATGCTGAACCTGGCCCGCGTTGGCCGCCTTCAGGATCTGCCCATACTCCGTGCAATGGCGCCCCTGCCCCGCGTTGGCGAACTCCGCCAGCGCCTGCTTCTCCGCCGCATTGCTCCACCGCTTCATCACCTGCTTGGCGGCCTTGGCCAACTCAATGTCGGTCGCTCCGCCGTCCGGGCTCATCTGCACCGGCTCCGGTAACAGCTCCGGGTAGTTGGAAACAGCCGAAAACGCCGCCGTCTCCTCTTCCACCCCAGCCAGCACCAGCGGCAATCCCTGCGCCCGCAGCAACGGCTGCAGCCCGCGGTCAATCGCCTTCATGAAGTCCCGCCGGAAATGGCCGCTTTTCTCCCTTGCCACCTCGGACCCGAACCGCACGCCCGCAAAGTGGTTCTTCCCGTGATCGCCCGGATGCTCGTCGTGCATGAACTCGGCCACACTCTCCGGAACACCTTCCGGAATCGGCACCGTCGCAACATCGGCGCCCTCACATCGCAACAGCCGGATCCGCTTCTCCGCCAGCGCCAGCAGCAGATATGCCTGCCGGTAATCCAAGTGCGCCAATATGGGGCTCACCGCGAATCGCTCCTCGGCGTGCCATTCCGTTTCCACCGCCGTCCGCACCGCGAAGCAATGCAAACTGCGTGGCGAACGGAATATGCAGTACGCGTCCGCGTGCTCGGCGCTTAAGGCCTCTTCCGTGCTCATCGCCGTCAACGGCTCCACCAATTTGGCGACGTCCTGCGGATGCATCCCGCACGCCTCCAAAGCCGATCCCATGCGCGGGATCATACCCGCCAATTCCACGCCCGACGGGCGCGAGCCAGCCCCCCCTCGATGCGAACTCAAAAAAATCGAAAGACACGGCCCCTCCGTCCGGCAAAGCGCCATCAGGTCCGCTGCTGTCGGATACGGGAACACCGCGCTCACTTGTTGTTTCATCTGCGTCGCTAACATGCCCCAACTCCTTCCCACCCGTCTAAACAACACTGCACGCCGCCATCCAAAGGCCCTTCCCGAATGGTGCTTCACGTGCACCGGATATGGCAGGCCCCCGGAGGGCCCGCGAATGTTCCCCTATCGCCGTATCGTTTTCCCCGTCGATTTCTCTCCCGGCAACGTCGCCATCGCTCCCTTTGTCCAGGAGATGACACAGCGCTTCCAGGCCAATCTGCAATTGGTCCGCGCCTGCGCTCCGGAGGTCTTCTACGCCGCCGAATTTGGCTGGCAAATCGCCGCCGCCTCCCCCACCGCGCAGGACCTCGTCACAACCGAAACCGAACGCCTCAAATCCTTCGCCGCCGATCATCTCCCCCAACTCCAACCGGAGTTCATCTGCCAGACCGGCCATGCCATCGGTGTCATAGAAGACGTCGTTCGACGAAATAGTGCCGATCTCATCATGCTCCCCACCCACGGCCGCGGCCTCTTCCGCCGCCTACTGCTCGGCTCCATCACCGCCCGCCTCATCCACGACGTAAGTTGTTCCGTCTGGACCGGTTGCCATATTGACCCGTCCAACCTCGGCACCCACGTCCCCTATCAGCGGATCCTCTGCGCCATCGAACCAGGCATGGAAAACAGCCACGTCGTCAAAGCTGCGGAGCGCATGGCCGTCGCCTACTCCGCCAGCCTCGCCCTCGTCAGCGCCCTCGAATGGCCCACCAGCGATCCCGCCGTCGATCCCGGCAACTACTGGGATCGCATCCGCACCAACGCCGAAGCCGACCTCGCCGCCTACTCCCGGGCTCTCCCCATCCAGGCCACCACCCATCTCGTCTTCGGCCCCATCGCCCACGCTCTTCGCGACGCCGCTATCCAGCAATCGGCCGACCTCCTCATCGTCGGCCGTGGCGAATCCCAAAGCCCGCTGAGCGGCGTCCTCTCAAATCTCTACAACATCGTTCGTGAATCGCCCTGCCCGGTCCTGAGCGTTTAATCGCGCCATATCACCCGACCCACTGGGTGATTTGACGCGGAAAGCGAGGTCTTTGTGAAGGCTACCGTTTTCCATGGCCCCGGTCGCTTCGCCGTCGAGGACAAGCCGATACCCGCCCCCGGCATCGGCGAAGCCATCGTGAAGGTCACGCTCACTACCATCGGTGGATCGGATATTCATATCGTGAAAGGGGAATATCCGGTCCGCCCGGGCCTCACCATCGGCCATGAAGCCGTTGGCGTGATTCACGAACTCGGGGATGGCGTCTATGAATACGAACCCGGCCAACGGGTCCTCATCGGCGCCATCACCCCCTGCGGCCAGTGCGAGTCCTGCCTCGCCGGCCACACCGCTCAATGCGGCGGCCAGCGCGGCGGCTGGCGTCTCGGCAACACCATCGATGGCTGCCAGGCCGAATACGTCCGCATCCCCTACGCCCAGGCCAATCTCGCCCCCATCCCCGATTCCCTCTCCGACGAACAGGTCATCCTCCTCTCCGCCGTCGCCTCCACCGGTTTCGCCGCCGCCGAAAGCGGTCCTGTCAGGCTTGGGGATTACGTCGCCGTCTTTGGCCAGGGGCCCATCGGCCTCTGCGCCACTCTCGGCGCCCACCTCATGGGCGCCGCCCGCATCTTTGCCATCGATAAGAACCCCTTCCGGCTCGAAGTCGCCCGCCGCCTCGGCGCCACCGATGCCCTCCTCGCCGTTCCCGAATCGCTCGAAACAATCCTCACTGCCACCCACGTCCACGGCGTCGATATCGCCATCGAAGCCCTCGGCATCCAGGACACTTTCTCCAACGCCCTCGCCGTCCTCAA
>CANIFK010000586.1 GCA_947466555.1 Acidobacteriota bacterium
ATGTGGCGGCTGGTGGGCGGTATTTCTTTGGCGGCGGCGGGTGCGCGAGTTGCCACATGGTGAAGGGGCGGGGGAAGGCGGCGGGGCCGGACCTTTCTTCGGTGGGCCGGGACATGACGTTTGCAGAGATCGAGGATGCCGTGCGGCAGCCGGCGGCGAAGATCAAGCCCGGCTATCAAATGGCGTCGGTGACGCTGCGGAACGGGCGCACGTTGCGCGGGTTTGCACGAAACCAGAGCCGGTACAACTTGCAGTTGCAGGATATGAGCGGCACGTTCCATTTGCTGCGGTCGGAGGAGATTGCGACGACTCGTTTGGAGCCGGGGTCGGTGATGGCGCCGGCGAAGTGTTCGGCAGTGGAGTGCCGGGATGTGTTGGCGTATTTGAGCGAGTTGACTGGTGTTGCGCCGGGGAAACCGGCGGCTGTATTGGCCAATGAAGGCGGGCCGAAGTTTGCCGATGTGGCGAATCCGAAGCCGGGCGACTG
The DNA here is from genome assembly GCA_947466555.1 of Acidobacteriota bacterium. Lineage (GTDB taxonomy): Bacteria > Acidobacteriota > Terriglobia > Bryobacterales > Bryobacteraceae. The sequence continues at coordinate 488 of CANIFK010000586.1, forward strand.
GCCGAGTTATCACGGGAAGCTGACGGGGAACCGGCACAGCGAGTTGACGCAAATTACGCCGGCGAATGTGAAGAACCTGACGCTGCAGTGGGTGTTTCCGATTAACCACAACGTGCTGGAGTTGACGCCGGTGGTGGTGGATGGGGTGATGTATGTGAGCGGGCCGAATCAAGTTTTTGCGCTGGATGCGCGGGCGGGGCGGACGCTGTGGCACTACCAGCGCGGGCGATCGCCAGAGGCGAAGGGCGACCCGGCGAAGGGGACCAATCGCGGCGTGGCGGTGCTGGGGGATCGCGTGTTTGTGGTGACGGATAATGCGCACCTGCTGGCGCTGCACCGGGTGACGGGCGAGCTGCTTTGGGAGAGCGTCATTACCGAAGGCGTGACGGACAAGACGAACATTGGCAACACGGCGGCGCCGCTGGTGGTGAACGACATGGTGGTGGCGGGCGTGAGCGGCGGGGACATGGGGATGCGCGGGTATCTGGACGCGTATAAGGTTTCGACGGGTGAGCGCGTTTGGCGGTTTTGGACCGTGCCGCAGCCGGGGGAGCCGCTGTCGGAGACGTGGGGCGGGACGGCGCTGGCGAAGTTCGGCGGGGGCGGGGCGACGTGGATGACGGGAACCTTTGACCCCGATACGCAGACCGTTTTCTGGGGCACGGGGAACCCGTATCCGGCGATGAATGGCGATGAGCGGAAGGGCGATAACCTGTACTCCGATTCGGTGGTCGCGCTCGATGCCGCGACGGGGAAGCTGAAGTGGTATTACCAGTTCACGCCGCACGATTTGTACGACTGGGACGCGGGGCAGACGCCGCTGCTGGTGAACCGGAGTTACAAGGGCGAGGACAAGAAGCTGCTGATTCAGGCGAACCGGAATGGGTTTTTGTATGTGTTTGACCGGGTGAACGGGAAGCTGCTGTTGGCCGAGAAGTTTGTGGACAAGATGACGTGGGCGAAGGGGATTGGCAAAGACGGGCGGCCGATTGTGATTCCGGGGCTGGAGCCGACGCGGGACGGGACAAAGGTGTGCCCGAATGTGTTGGGGGCGACGAACTGGCCATCGATGGCGCTGAGCCCGGCGACGGGTTTCTTCTACGTCATGGCGCGGGAGGCGTGCGGGATCTATGTGAAGCCGCCGAATTGGAACCCGAAGCCGATTCCGTTGGAGCCGGGGCAGATGTTCCTGCGGGCGATGGACATTGAGACAGGGAAGCGCGTTTGGGAAGTGCCGCAGATTGGTCCGGCGGATAGCTGGGGTGGCGTGCTATCGACGGGCGGGGTGATTTTCTTCGGCGAAGATAGCGGGGCGCTGGGGGCGGTGGACGCGAAGACCGGCAAGGACCTGTGGCATATACAGACCAACGCATCGGCGGCGCTGGGCGACGGGCATAGCTGGCGCTCGTCCCCGATGACGTATATGGCGGGCGGCAAGCAGTACATTGCGTTCGCGGCCGGTCCGAATATCTTAAGTTTCGGATTGCCGTGAGAGTTATACTTTTCTTCATGCGGCGTGCAAGCTTGGTTTGCCTGTTGGCCGGGTTTTGGCCAGCATGCGCCAACGACCTGTTCCTTCGCGAAGTTCGACCTGTTCTGCAGGAACACTGTTTAGGCTGCCATTCGGGCGCTTCGGCAATGGGGAAGGTGGACCTGTCGACCCCGGCGGGTTTGCAGAAGGTTGTGAAGGCGGGGAAGCCGGACGAGAGCCTGTTGTACCAGGCGATGGCGCATACGGGCCGTTCGAAGATGCCGATGGGGAAGCCGCAGCTGGCGGCTCCAGTGGTGGCGAAGATTGCGGCGTGGATTCGGGCTGGGGCGGAGGCCGGGCCGGCGCAGCATTGGGCGTTTACCAAGCCTGTACGGAAGCCGGTTTCGGGCAATGCGGTGGACGTATATTTGCGGGCGGCATATAAGCAGCGCGGATTGACGCCGGCGCCCGTCGCGGATAAGCGGACGCTGTTGCGGCGCGTGACGCTGGACTTGACCGGTGTGCCGCCGACGGCGGAGGAGATGCAGGCGTTTTTGGCGGATAAAGCCCCGGATGCGTATGAGCGTGTGGTGGACCGGCTGCTGGGCAGTGCGCGGTATGGCGAGCGTTGGGGGCGGCACTGGATGGACGTGTGGCGGTATTCGGATTGGTATGGGTACCGGCGGTCAAACGAAGTGCGCAATAGCCAGCGGCACATTTGGCAGTGGCGGGACTGGATTGTGGAGTCGGTCAACGCCGACAAGCCGTATGACCGGATGGTGATGGAGATGCTGGCCGGGGATGAGATGGCGCCGGGTGATGCGAAGGTGTTGCGGGCGACGGGGTACCTGGCGCGGAACTACAACCGCTATGACCGGGACGGGTGGATGCAGGACGCGGTGGACCATACGGCGATGGCGTTTCTGGGCGTGACGCTGAAGTGCGCGCGCTGCCATGACCACAAGTACGATCCGTTTTCGCAGGCGGAATACTACCAATTTCGGGCGTTTTTTGAGCCGTACGAGGTTCGGATTGACCGCGTGCCGGGCGAGACGAATATTGATAAGGCCGGGCTGGTTCGCGCGTATGACGCCAAGGCCGAGACGCCCACGTATTTGTTTGTGGGCGGGAATGTGGCGAGTCCGGATAAGACTCGCGAGTTGCCGCCGGCGATTCCGGCGGTGCTGGGTGAGGTGAGCGCGGCGGCGGCGGTGGAAGTGCCGTTGGAGGCGCGGTATCCGGACATTCGCGAATTCGTGCATCGGGACTTGGTGGCCGACGCGAAGGTCGAGATTGAGAAGGCCAAGAGCCCGGTGGCGAAGAAGGCGGCGGAGGCGCGGTTGGCTGCGTTGGAAGCGCGGATTCGTGCGGATAAAGCTAAGCATGCGAAGGCTGGGGACGCGGAGGAACTGGCGAAGACGGCGCAACGGTTGGAGCGCAACGCTTACGTATTGACGGGTGAGGCGGACCTGGAGCGGGCGCAGGAGAAGCTGGCCGAGGCATTGAAGGCCACCAAGCCCGATGGCGAAGTGGACGAGAAAAAAGTGGGCGCGGCGAAGGCGGAGTTGGACAAGGCCGTGGCCTCGCTGGGCAAGAAGTTGGAAGCGTATTCGCCGATTGGAACGATGTATCCGGAGAAGTCCACGGGGCGGCGGACGGCGCTGGCGAAGTGGATTGCGAGCGCGGAGAATCCGTTGACGGCGCGGGTGGCGGTGAACCATATTTGGGCGCGGCACTTCGGGCGCGGGATTGTGGAATCGGTGAATGATCTCGGGCAGTACGGGAAGTTGCCGACGCATCCGGAGTTACTGGATTATTTGGCGACGGAGCTGGTGGCGCAGGGCTGGCGGATGAAACCGATTCACCGGCTGCTGGTGACGAGCCAGGCGTATCGAATGGCTTCTGTGGGCGATGTGGCGAACGAGAAGGCGGACCCGGATAACCGCTACTTGTGGCGGATGAACGCGCGACGGATGGAGGCCGAGGCGGTGCGGGATTCGGTGTTGTTTACGGCGGGCCAGTTGGACACCGCGGTGGGCGGGCCGGAGGTGGAGGAGACCAAGGAGTTGGACTCGATGCGGCGCAGCCTCTACATTCGACAGGCGCCGGATATCCGCGCGGAGTTCTTGAGCCAGTTCGATGCGGCCAATACCAACGAATGTTACCGGCGGGAGGAGAGCATTGTTCCGCAGCAGGCATTGTCACTGGCCAACAGCCGGCTGACGCTAGAGCAGGCGCGGCGTCTGGCGGCGAAGCTGCCGGTGGAGGGGTTCGTTGGCGCGGCATTTGAGGCTGTGTTGAACCGGCCGCCGA
>CANIFK010000587.1 GCA_947466555.1 Acidobacteriota bacterium
ATGGCCTCGTCGTTCAGCGGATAGGGGAAGTGGTGGACGTACGGAAAATCGAACGGCGGGCAGATTTCGTCGCGGTAGAGGCGGTACTCGTAGAGCTTCGACACAGCGTCGAAACGGGCATGAAACGCGGGCGCCACTTCTTCGGCATGCAGCACGCGGATGGCGCCCGGCAACACACGGTTCATCGCCCGCGGCAGGTTTTGGCAGGGGATCTGGCTCGTCGTGGAAAACGCCGCCACTTGGGCGTGCGCGTGAACACCCGCATCGGTGCGGCCGCTGCCCTGGATGGTCACCGGGATTTTCGTGATGACTTGAAAGGCGCGCTGCAGTTCGCTCTGAATCGTCACCAATCCGGGCTGCACCTGCCAGCCGTGGAAGTTGGTGCCGTCGTAGGAGACGGTGATGCGGATGCGGCGTTCCGGAGTGCTAGCCAACATTGCGGGAGCCGGGCTTCACGGCCACCGACCCCTGCCGGCAGAGCGGACAGACTTCCGGCGCCCAGGTAGTGACGGACAGCGTGGCGAGGGCGACGCGCGGGACGCCGATATCGGCCTGGCCACCGGAGCGGTCGATGATCGAACCGGCGCCGATGACTTTGACGCCGTAGTCGCGCAGCAGGTCGATCACTTCGCGGGAGGAGCCACCGGTGGTGACAACGTCTTCAACCACGACGGCGGTTTCGCCGGCGGCGACTTCAAAGCCGCGACGGAGCGTCATTTTGCCATTGGCGTCGCGTTCGGTGAACTGGAAACGGGCGCCGAGCGAACGCGCCACTTCGTGACCGATGATCAACCCACCGACGGCGGGCGAAGCAACCAGCGGAATCGCTTCCCCGTTCGCCATTTCGCGAAAACGGATGGCGAGAGAGCGGCCGAAGGCCTCGGCATGGACCGGATACTGGAGAACTTTCGCGCATTGCAGGTACTCCGGGCTGTGCAGGCCGCTGGTCAGACGGAAGTGGCCGTGGAGGTAGGCGCCGGTCTGTTCGAAGACGGAGAGAACGGGGTCAGAAGTGGACATCCGAAGCCCAATATAGCAATTTGTCCGGGAATGGACGCGCACGGAGCAAAGATTCCCGAAAGCGGACATAGAAAGAAGATGAAGGGCGTTAAGCCCTGCGATATCATAGGGAAATCGTGGAACATCGGGCGTCCAGTCTGCGTCTGGCTCTGTAATCGGAAAGCTCTCTGGTATGAATGCAAAACAACTCACAAGTCTTCTCTGCTCGCTTCTGATCGTTGCGCCGGTATTGCCCGCGCAGACCCGGACCGGTGTATCGAACTGGTTTGACGGGTTTAGAGAACCGTATCGCTGGAAGGACGTCGCCCCCATTAATCTGGGCAATTCGACGCGCCTGGATCAATTGATGCGGGCCGGGAAGCTGTACCTCTCCCTGCAGGACACCATCGCTCTCGCGCTGGAGAACAACCTGGACATCGAACTGCAGCGCTACGGCCCGAAGATCACGGAGGCCGAATTCCAGCGCAACAACGCCGGCTCGGTCGCCCGTATCGGCAGTCAGGGTGGCGTTTCGACCGTGACCACCGGCGCATCGGGCGCCCAGCTATTCGTCGTTGCTCCGCAGACAGGGCAAACCCTGCAGGCTCAAACCCTCGATCCGTTCCTCACTGGCACAACCAGCTGGGCGCACCAAACCGTTCCCCAGACCAGCCCGTTCGTAACCGGTAACAACGCGTTGATCGCCCAGCGGACGGTCACAAACTATGGCGTCACGAAGAACTTCCTCACCGGCACGTCGGCCGTCCTGGGCTTCAACAACACGTTGTTGAACCAGAACTCGGGCCGCAACGACTTTAACCCGTCGAAATCGGTAAACGCCAACCTCCAAATTACACAGAAGCTGATGGAAGGCTTCGGCTCGGCCGTCAACCGGCGGAACATCCGCATTTCGAAGAACAACATGAAGGTTGCCGACCTCCTGTTCCAGCAACAGGTAATCGTCACTGTCGCCGCCGTCATCTCGCTCTATTGGGATCTGGTGAGCGCCAACGAGGACGTTCGCGTGAAGCAGCAGGCACTGGCGCTGAATCAGAAGCTCTACGATGACAATAAGAAGCAGGTGGAAATTGGGACGCTGGCGCCGATTGAAATCATCCGCGCCGAAGCCGAAGTCGCCCGCAGCCAGCAGGACCTGACGATCTCTGAAACCAACCTGCTGCAACAGGAAACGGTGCTGAAGAACGCATTGAGCCGGACCGGCGTTTCGACCCCGGGCCTGGCCGAGGCGCGCATCATCCCCACCGACAAAATCCGCATGCCGGACACCGAAGCGGTGGAACCGATCCAGGATCTGGTTTCGAAGGCCGTTGCCGGCCGGCCGGAGTTGGAACAGTCCCGCATCAACCTGGAGAGCGCCAAACTCGGCCTGAAGGGCACGCGAAGCGCGCTACTGCCTACCATCGACGCGTTTGCCAACTTCCAACAGAACGGCTTGTCCGGTTTGCTGAACTCGCAGTTGATCCCCTCGGTCGTCCCCGGGCAACCGTCGCTGCCGCGTAATCCGGCCAACGTCGACGGCTACTTCCTGGGCGGATACGGCAACGCGCTGGCGCAGGTGTTGCGTCGCAACTTCCCCGACTACGCCGTGGGCGTGACGCTGAACGTGCCGTTGCGGAACCGCGCGGCGCAGGCCGACGTCGCTCGCGAGCAGTTGAGCCTCCGGCAGAGCGAAGTCCGCTTCCAGCAGTCGTTGAATCAAGTGCGCGTCGAAGTGCAGAACGCCTTGATCAGCCAGCAGCAGGCCCGGGCCCGCTACCAGACGTCGGTCAAGAACCGCGTATTGCAGGAACAGACGCTCGACGCCGAACAGAAGAAGTACGCCCTGGGCGCTTCGACCATCTTCTTCGTCATTCAGGCGCAGCGCGACCTAACGGCCGCCCAGGCGTCGGAAGTGGCCGCGCTCAGCACCTATGCCCGCGCCCGCGTGGAACTGGAACGGGCCACTGGCCAGACGCTCTCCTCCAATGCCATTCAGATCGACGAAGCGATGAAGGGCTCGGTGGCGAAACCGCCGGCAGCCATTCCCGCCGTTCAGTAATTACCCATTCCAATGCTAAAGCCCGCCGGGGACTCCCCCTCGGCGGGCTTTTTTCGTTTCACTCCGGAAAGAATTCCCAAACTGGAATGAAGGCGTAGTACCAAAGTGGTAATTCTTCCCCGTTTGCCCCTAACTTAGGGGTATTTTCCACCCGGAATGGGCGGTATTGAGTTTGGCACGCTGGTTGCTTTAAGAAAAGCGTGATGAAACCGGGACGGGCTCAAGAATCGAAGGTTGCTCCTCCAGTAACAACCCCCAGCAGCACACTTCCTTTCCCAATTCCCCCTTCTTTCCCTCCTCAACTCCCCACCCAACCAATGTCTTGGGCCTTTTACCTGGGATCATCAACGGATTATGCAGTTCGATCCGGTTCAAGTAGTTCTTAACCTCGTTTCGTTCCCTCTCTATGCAGTAAAAACTTCGGGCCGGCCTAGCCGGCCCGCTTCTTTTGCTGCGTCCAGGTGGCGATAAGTTGCCAGTAGCGGCAACATTTTGTCGGTAAAAAAACTCAATAAAGTTCTGATCGGACCGAAAAGAAAAAGATGGAGAACCCCATGCAGACCAACAATGAACGTCAGGACACCTCCGGCTTCTCGTTTCAGGTTGACCTACTCAACCTGAACCTGCATCTTGCGGAAACGGAAAAGGCACCGGAAACGCAGACGCGCGCCCATGAAGCCGCCCTGGAGCAGATTCGGACGCTGGTTCCGCGGGCCTAGCCGGTTACGCCAGCAATTTCCGGGCAACGTTGCCGTGCACGTCGGTTAACCGGAAGTAACGGCCGGCGAATCGGAAGGTTAGCCGCGTATGATCGACGCCCATTAGGTGCATGATCGTCGCCTGTAAGTCGTGCACATGCACCGGGTCGGCGGTGATGTTATAGCTATAATCGTCGGTCTCGCCCAGCACCAACCCGGGCTTCACGCCGCCGCCCGCCATCCACATGGTGAAACAGCGTGGGTGATGGTCGCGGCCGTAGTCCTTCTCCGTTAACCGGCCCTGGCAATAGACGGTGCGACCGAATTCCCCGCCCCATAGCACCAGCGTGTCTTCCAACATGCCTCGCGCTTCCAAGTCCTTGATCAGGGCCGCAGCCGGCTGGTCGGTTTCCTTACAGCGTTTCGGCAGCCCGTCCTGCAAACCGCCATGGTGATCCCAGTCGCGGTGATAGAGCTGAATGAAGCGCACGCCGCGCTCGGC
>CANIFK010000588.1 GCA_947466555.1 Acidobacteriota bacterium
ATCATCGGCGATCCGGATGCGTTGATCGGCCCGGATCAGGATCTGCTCAGTGAACTGGACGCGAAGTGGGCCGTCGAGGACGCGAAGCTTTGAGCATCGCCTACCTCGACACCCACGTCGCGGTTTGGTTGCACGATGGGTTGGTGGAAAAGCTGACGCTGTCCGCAAAAGACGCCATTGAGGCCAGCATACTTCTCATCTCCCCGATGGTCTATCTGGAGTTTTCCTACCTCCACCAGCGCGGAAGAATCCGGCTCCCTGCGCAGCAGCTCTACACCAACTTGCACATCAGCTTCGGCGTTACCCTCTGCAACCAGAACTTCCCCCCAATTGCCGCCGCGGCCACCGAACTGCTCTGGACGAATGACCCGTTCGACCGAATCATCGTCGCGCAGTCCCAATGCAGCCCCAATTCGTGTCTGATCACCGCCGACACCCTCATCCGCCAGCACTACCCCCGCGCCATCTGGTAACCCGCCCGCCAAATCCGGTAGCATCAGAAATCCCCATGACCCGCCGCCGCGCCTTCTGGTCCGTCCTCCTCGCCTCCCAATCCGCCCACGCCCAGCAGGACCGCCTTCCACCGGACCGCCTCAAACTCCTCGCCCCCATCCTCCTCCGCCGCCAGGCGCAGGTCGACGCCCTCCGCGCCTTCCCCATCGACGACAGGACACCCCCATGGCCCCACAAGAGCTAACTGAAAAAACCGCTACCGAACTCGGGCCCCTCCTCAAGTCCCGCAAGCTCTCCCCCGTCGAACTCACCGACGCCTGCCTCGCCCAGATCGCCGCGCACGACAAACAGATCAACGCCTTCCTCACCGTCACCGCCGAGCGCGCCCGCGCCCACGCCAAACAGGCCGAAGCCGACATCGCCAAAGGCCGCTACAAAGGCCCCCTCCACGGCATCCCCTACGCCGTCAAAGACATCATCGCCACCAAGGGCATCCGCACCACCAACGGCTCGCGCGCCACAGCCAACAACGTTCCCACCGCCGACGCCGCCGTCGTCACCCGCCTCGAACAATCCGGCGCCATCCTCCTCGGCAAACTGAATCTGCTCGAATTCGCCGTGGGCAGTGGCCAGCGCGGGCTCAACGGCCCGGCCCACAACCCCTGGTCGCTCATCCACTCTCCGTCGGGTTCCTCCAGCGGCTCCGGCGCCGCCCTCGCCGCCCGCATGACCCCGCTCACCCTCGGCACCGATACCGGTGGCTCTATCCGCGGCCCCGCCAAAAGCTGCGGCGTCGCCGGCATGAAACCCACCTACGGCCTCGTCCCCGTCGATGGCGTTACAACCCTCAGTTGGAGCCTCGATCACGTCGGCCCCATGGCCCGCTCCGTCGCCGATGTCGCCAAACTTCTCGAAGCCATCACCGGCCAAACGTTCCCCCACAAACCCAGCATCAAAGGACTCCGCATCGGCATCCCCAAGGACTACTTCTTCACCAACGTCCACCCGGAAACCGACGCCGCCCTCCGCCAGGTGATGACGCAACTCACCCAACTCGGCGCCACCCTCACCGAGTTCTCCATCCCCAACGCCAAAATGTGTGGCGCCGTCTCCGCCATCATCCTCGGCTCCGAATCAGCGACGTACCACCAAAAACGCCTCCAAACCCAAGCCGATCTACTGGATCCCCTCGTCCGCGAACGCCTCGAAGCCAACTCCTGCTACTCCGCCGTAGACTACATCCAGGCCCTGCGCCTGAAAACCATCCTCACCGCCGAAACCGACGCCGTCTTCCAAACCTGCGATGCCATTCTCCTCCCCGCCGGCAACGCAGCCCCGCTCCTCACCGACGAAATCGTCACGACCGACATTCCTCCCCTCCCGCCACCCCCGGCGCGTCCCGATGTCGTCAACCTCGCCAACATCACCGGCATTCCGTCGCTCGTCATCCCTTGCGGCTTCACCACCAGCAAACCAACGCTCCCCCTGGGCGTCCAGTTCTGCGCGCCCCGCGGCGCCGATGCCCGGCTCTTCCAAATCGGCGAGGCGTACCAAAACGCCACGAACCACCACCGGCCAAGCCCTATGCGATCTTGAGCGCCAACAGCGTCCCCGGCTCCATATACAACCCCTGCCACTGCACGCCGAAATGCAAGTGCGGCCCGGTCACCCGTCCCGAACTCCCGCTCTCGGCCAGCACCGTGCCCTTCTCCACCAACTCCCCCACCGGAACCAGGAACTTGGACAGGTGCATGTACAGCGTAAACAGCCCCTCCCCGTGATCTAGCACGACAAACCCGCCCTCGTAATACATCTCCTCGGCAACCAGCACCCGCCCCCGCCCCGCAGCCCGCACCGCGGTCCCAATGACGGCCCGGAAATCCAACCCCTGATGCGTGCTTTGCGTCTTGCCGTTGTACGTCCGCCGCGTCCCGAACGGCGAACTCTGCGCCGTATCCGTCGGCGCCCCAAACGCCCCCGCCCATAACCGCTCGGACCGCGCCGCAAAGACTTTTTTCTTGATCGCCTGCTCCCGCGCAATCCGTTCGGAAACGCTCTTCGGCGGCGTGACAAACTTCGGCGGTACCGTCAGCCTTCCCGTCCGATACAGATGAGGCGCCACCCGTACCTTGTACGATCGCCCCTCGCCCAAATCCAGCACATGCACGCCCGGCTTCGTATCCAATCCCACCGCAGCCAACCCAACCCAGCGTTTCGAAACCGGGTCCAACCCAAACGTCACCGTCCGCCCCATCCAGCCACCCGCCGGCGTCTTCTCCGCAAACGAAAACAGAATGGGCGACCCTGGAAACGGCGCACTCGGCCCAAACCGGAAGGATTCTTCGGGACTCGCAATCTGCGCCGCCAGCGGCGCTCCAGCCAAAAACGCACGGCGTAGCATCTTCTCTCTGAGCCTACCGCACATCGGCAGCAACCCCAGAGAACAACGGCCCCCGCGCAAAGCAGGGGCCTAAAATCCTACAGCGTCAGCCCTTTCAAATACTCCCGGAACGCGCCACCCAAATCGTGCCGCTTCAGCGCGAACTCCACCGTCGCCTGCAGGAACCCCTGCTTGTCGCCGGCGTCATAGCGCTTGCCCTCAAACTTGTATCCGTAAACCGGCCGGCTCCGCAGTAAATGCTTCAGCCCATCGGTCAATTGGATCTCCCCGCCCCGTCCCGGCTCCACCGCCTCAATCGACGGAAAAATCTCCGGCGTCAAAACGTAACGGCCAATAATCGCCAGATTGCTCGGCGCGTCTTCGGCCTTCGGTTTCTCCACCATGTTGCGTATCCGGAACAGCCGGCCGCTTTGTCCCATGTGGTCCACCGGCTCGGCATCCACTACGCCGTAGGCGGAGATCATGTCTTTCGGCACTTCCATCAGCGCCACCACAGAAGCGCCGTAAAACTCGTACACGTCCTGCAGTTGCCGCAAGCACGGAACTTCGGAATCAATCACGTCGTCCGACAGAACCACGCAGAACGGCTCCTGGCCCACCAGCTCCTTGGCGCGCAGAACGGCGTGGCCCAAGCCCAGCGCCTCCTTCTGCCTCACATAGGAAACATCGATCATGTCGGAGATGCCTCGCACCAGCGCCAGCAGATCCTTCTTGCCGCGCGTCTCCAACAGGTGTTCCATCTCGAAACTGACGTCAAAATGGTCCTCGATCGAGCTCTTCCCTCGACCTGTGACGATGATGATGTTCTGCAGTCCGGAGTGGATTGCTTCCTCCACTCCGTACTGAATCAGCGGCTTATCAACAAGCGGCAACATCTCTTTGGGCTGCGCCTTCGTGGCAGGAAGGAACCGCGTTCCTAGTCCGGCAGCGGGAAACACTGCCTTTCGAGCTTTCGGAATCATGCTCCTTCATTGTCCGCTAGAATCGCCGTTTCGCACCCTCAGATCAATCCGACAAAAATCCCTTAGTTACACCTAGTTACAGGGGATTCCATTTACGGCAAATACCCCAGGGACTGTGTTAGTTCCGCTATAAGTACCCTGGAATCCAATCTGCACCGCGGCTCCGGCCGGAACCTGTCCGTTGTAAGGCGCGCTGCGAACTGTTACTGCCGCGCCGGCCTGGCTCACCGTGCCATTCCACAGATTCGTTACCCGCTGGTTGCCGGCAAAGCTGAACGTCATCGTCCAGGTGGTCCAGGCAGCCGTACCCGTGTTGGTGATCGTGAGGTTGGTGACAAACCCACTGCCCCAATCGCTGGCGACCGCATAGCCAACCCGGCAACCAGCAACCGGTGTAGGCGTTGGCGTTGGCGTTGGCGTCGGAGTGGGTGTGGGTGTAGG
>CANIFK010000589.1 GCA_947466555.1 Acidobacteriota bacterium
TATGTTCCCCATCCTCCTCCTCGCCCAAATGCTTACGCCCGATATCGCCTCCCGCCTCGCCGAACTCCCGCTGCACTGCATCCAGCAGGAATACCCCAATAAAACCGCCCATACCATCGAAGCTGAAGTCGACGCCAAGCTCACCCCCCGCCAATTGCACCCCTCCTTCTACGGCTGCTTCGATTGGCACTCCTCCGTCCACGGCCACTGGATGCTCGTCCGCCTGCTGAAAACCACCAAAGGCCTCCCCAAGGAGCAGCAAATCCGCCAAATCCTGGCCGAATCCTTCCAACCCCAAGCCATCGCCGGCGAAGTGAACTACTTCCAAAACTACAAACTCTCCAAGACCTTCGAACGCACCTACGGCTGGGCCTGGCTCCTCAAACTCGATGAAGAACTCCGCACCTGGGACGACCCCCAGGGCCGCGAATGGGCCCGCAACATCCAGCCCCTGACAAGCCTAATCGTCCAACTCTGGTCCGGCTATTTGCCGAAACAAACCTACCCCAACCGCACCGGCGTCCACCCCAACACCGCCTTCGGCCTCGTCTTCGCCCTTGATTGGGCCCGCGCCACCAAGGACGCAAAAGTCGAAGCCCAAATCGTCCAGCGCGCCAAGGATTACTACCTGAAAACCACCGCCGTCACCGCCATCCAGGAACCCGACGGTACCGACTTCCTCTCCCCCTCCCTCGAAGTTGCCGACCTCATGCGCCGCGTCCTCCCCCCCGCCGAATTCCCCAAATGGTTCAGCGGCTACATCACCCCCGCCGGCCTGACGAATCTTCTCAAAGCCCCAACAGTCTCCGACCGCAGCGACTACCAAATCGTCCATCTCGACGGCCTCTCCCTCTCCCGCGCCTGGTGCCTGTACGGCCTGGCCGACGCCATTCCAGCCCGCCGCCAACGCCTCAAAACCGCCGCCAAATCCCTGCTCGACGCCGCTCTCCCCCACGTCACCGCCGGCAACTACGGCGGCGAACACTGGCTCGCGTCGTTTGCTGTCTACGCCCTCAGCCAGGCCAAGTAATGACCTACCTCGAACGCTACCAGCAAGGCGACTGCGAAGCGGTATGGGCCGAACTTCAGGCCCTCGGCGAAGAGGTCAACAGCCGCAAACTCCGCGACGACGCCCGCGCCGTGGCCATGGAAACCATGAGCCGCGCCCGTGCCCAACTCACCGCGATGGGCGCCAAAATCCGCCCACCCCACAAACGAACTTCAGAAACCATCAAAGCCCTCGAAAAACAGCTCCAAAGTAAACTGCCCCTCTCCCTCCACGCCTGGTGGCTCCAAATCGGCGAAGTAGTGAGCGACGACCTAACCATCCTCCCTCTCGACCCCAAATCAATCTTCAAACCCCCACCCCCCTTCTTCCCGCCCAAAGACGCGTGGCAAACCAGCATCGAAGCCTGGCGCCGCACCCTTCTCGCCGAAGGAAACACCCCCGAAGAAACGGAAGCCAAACTCGCCGCCGCCATCGCCGAATTCGAAGCGCAAGACCGCGAAAACGAGCGGCTGGCCGCCCTCCCCTTCACCCCCGGCTTCCGCCATCAACTCACGCCCGACGATCTCATCACCACCGGCTACAACGTCCTGCTCTCCCAGCCCACGGCCGACTTCCCGCTGGAAAATGCGGAAGGCACGCCCCTCTTCGTCGCCTGGCTCCGCCGCCACTGTCACCTGGACCTATAAAATAGAAACCGGAATGCTCGACTACACCTACACCGACGTCGCCAAGATGATTGACCACTCCCTGCTCAATCCCACTCTCACCCTCGCCGCCATGGACGAGGGCATTCAACTGGCCATTGATTACGACGCCGCGTCCGTCTGCATTCTCCCCTATGTTCTCCGCCACGCCGCCAATAAACTCATGGGCACCGGCGTCAAAGCCAGCACAACAATCGGCTTCCCCCACGGCGGCCACACCACTGCTGTCAAACTCATCGAAACCCGCCAAGCCCTGGCCGACGGCGGCGAAGAGCTCGATATGGTGGTGAACATCAGCGCCGTGCTCAGCGGCCGTTGGGACTTCGTGAAAGAGGATATCCGCACAGTCGTCGAAGAGACCCACGCCTCCGGCCAAAAGGTGAAGGTGATCTTCGAAAACGCCTACCTGAACGACGACCAAAAAATCCGCCTCTGCGAAATCTGCAGTGAAGTGAATGCCGATTGGGTCAAAACCTCCACCGGCTACGCCCCCACCGGCGCCACCCACGAAGATCTCATCTTGATGCGCAAACACACCGCCCCGCACATCCAAGTAAAGGCAGCCGGAGGCGTCCGCGACCTCGACGCCCTGTTGGCCGTCCGCGCCCTAGGCGTCACCCGCTGCGGCGCCACCCGCACCGCCAGCATGATGGACGATGCCCGCCGCCGCCTCGGCCTGGACCCCATCGTCACCACCGCCGCCGCCCCGGCCCCTTCGGGATACTAGCCATCGACAACCTCTACCAGGTCTTCGCGAAATACCCCCTCCGGGACAAAATCGAATCGTGCCCGTGCTGCCGCGGCCCGCAAACCACCCGTCACCTCCACACCAAACCTCTCCGCGATCTCACGGCCGATGACCTGTCCACCTACGCCTTCCGCGCCCTGACAACAGTCGGCGATGCAGACGATTTCCGCCACTTCCTCCCCCGCCTCCTCGAACTCCTCCTCACCGGCGAACTAGCCCAAGAAATAGACCCCGAAATTGTCCTCGGCAAGCTCGCCTACGCCAATTGGACCACCTGGCCCCCTGCCGAACAGTCCGCCATCCGCGCCGCCCTGGAGCAGATCTGGCAGCGCCACCGCCAATCCTCCGAAGCCGAAAACTACCTCTGCGGAATCGCCCGCGCCGAACCCGACATCACCCCCTACTTGAACACCTGGGAACCCGAAGCCGCGCTCGACTTCAAAACGGATCCCGAAACCAAATGCACCGGCTTCTGGAAAGACGCTGAAACCCAATGGCGCCAAGTGTTAGCGTGGAGAAACCATTAACTCCCCCATTGCCCTCCCCTACGGCAATGCCGTATCCTCAAGCTAGTGATCGCGGAGATCGTTTCCCTCCCGCTGTACGAGTCCCACGTCGCTGATCTGTTGACCGAAGACGAACGTTCCGCCATGGAATACTTCATCGCCCTCGCCCCCGAAGCTCATCCTGTCATTCCCCGCTCCGGTGGGTTTCGAAAGGCGCGATGGGCCCTCTCCGGCCGCGGAAAGCGCGGCGGCGTTCGCGCAATTTATTACTTCATCTCACCCCCTGGCCAAATTTTCATGGCTCACATCTATTCCAAATCGCAAAAGGAAAACCTCAGCGCCAACGATTTGAAAGCGCTCAATTCCCTGGCCGCGCAAATCAAGCTCGCATGCAGAAAGGAGCACTAAGAATGCCCCCCCGCCAACCTAAGTCAGCTGCCGGCAAACGCACCAAACTCGGTCTGGACCTGGAAGCCAGCGCCAGAGACATCCTTGCCCACATAAAAGGCGAAAAGATTTTCCCCACTCGGCGAGTCGTCCTTCCCGATGATGTTGATGTAAAGCAAATCCGCGCAAAAGTGGGAATGACCCAAGCCGACTTCGCCCGCGCCTTTCACATCGAACTTCGCACCCTGCAAGACTGGGAACAAGGTCGCCGCAAGCCTGACGCAACCACCCGTGCCTACCTCGCCGTCATCCAACGCAACCGCACCGCCGTCCTCGAAGCCCTAAACCAATGACCCGCCGCCTCTTCCTCGCCCTCGCCGCCGCCTACCGCAAGCAATGGCCCATCGGCGCCAATACCGCCATCCAGGGCTACAGCCTCACGCAAGCCATCGGCCTCCTCAAACAGCTCCAATTCCCCGTCATCGAAATCCACCCCATGGGCCGCACGGAGCCCACCCCAAAAGTCTTCCCCGGCTTCCAATTCGACCAACTCACCAACCCCCAAAAACAACAAATCCGCGCCGAACTCAAACCCTTCAAAACCATCACCACCCACCTCCCCTACTCCGGTCTCAACTGGCTCAGCCATGACGCCCCCACCCAAAAAACAGCCATCCAAACCGTCGACACCGCCCTCGAAGGCTCCGCATACTTCGGCGCCACCATGGCTGTCCTCCACCCCCAGCCCCTCACCCAGGAAACCTGGAAAACCCGGCAAAACGAGTACATCGAAATCATCACCCGCTGGGCCAACCGCGCCCGCCAGCTCGGCGTCAAAATCGCCGTCGAAACCGGCTTCCCCCAATCCATCGACGATTTCGTCACGCTCATCCAAACCATCA
>CANIFK010000590.1 GCA_947466555.1 Acidobacteriota bacterium
TGTATGTGCGCGGGCCGTACACGTTTTCCTGCAATATTCCGGTGGCGGTGGAACGGAACCGGAAGAAGAGCGTGGCCGATTATATGAACGGCCGGCATGGGGACGCGGCGTTTGCCGACTATACGTTGATGTTCAGCCTGTCGCGACGGTTTTAGTTGTTGAACCCAAATGACTTAGGCGCTGGCTGAGGAAAAACGGCGGCGCGCGGAAAGTCAGTCACAAGGGAAGTAAATAAACTTTCTCATTTAGAATCAGTGAGTTGCGGGAATCGAAAAACGGATTCCTTGCAAGCCCCCCGGTAGAATAGAAAATGAGGAGAAGGCACCCGCCACAGCGCGGGTGCTTTTGTTTTTGGTGGCTAAAAAAACTGTTCGTATCTTATCCATCGACGGCGGGGGGATCCGGGGGATTCTGCCCGCCATGCTGCTCGCGTGGCTCGAGCGCAAGACCGGTCAACCCGTGTCGAAACTTTTTGATCTGGTCGCCGGGACGTCCACCGGCGGCATTTTGGCGTTGGGACTGGTGTGTCCCGATGGCGACGGCCGGCCCGCTTATTCCGCCGAGGAGATGGCCGATCTCTATGAGCGGGAAGGCGACAAGATCTTTTCCAGCAATCTTTGGCATAAGCTGCGTTCGCTGGGCTCGATTGGGGACCAGAAGTATCCGGCGAAGGGGATAGAGGAGGTCCTGCAACGTTACTTTGGGGAGACCCGGTTGAGCAGCGCGCTGACCAGCGTGCTGGTGCCGAGCTATGAGATTGAACGGCGCGTTCCGTTCTTCTTCAAAAGCCACAGCGCGCTGACGCATCCGACGCACGACTTCCCGATGTGGCAGGTGGCGCGGGCGACTTCGGCGGCGCCGACGTACTTTGAACCGGCGCGGATCGAGGCGGCGCACGAAGGCGATTATTGGGCGCTGATTGATGGCGGGGTGTTTGCTAACAATCCGGCGGCGTGCGCGCTGGTAGAGGCGCGGACGCAGTTTCCGGACGCCGATGAGTACGTGGTTTGTTCGCTGGGCACGGGGACGCTGACGCGGCGGATTGAATACGAGGACGCGCGGCACTGGGGCGTGGCGCGGTGGGCGAAACCGGTGTTGAACATTGTGCTCGACAGCGTGTCGGAGACGGTGGACTACCAGTTGAAACAACTGCTGCCCGCGAACAGTTATTACCGCTTCCAGAGTTCACTGCAACGGGGCAGCGAACAGATGGACGAAACCAGCGCCAGCCACGTCCGCGGGTTGCGGCTGCTGGGGGAAAAGCTGGTTCGGGATAACGCCGGGACGCTGGACGCGCTGGCCGGGAAACTGGCGGCGTAGTTAGTCCATCAGGCAGCCGATGGGCTGGCCGGGCGGCGGTTCCACGGGGCGCGGGACGGGCACGACTTTCGGGTCCCGCTCAAACCGTTCGATCTGCGCGGCGGCGAAGGAGTAGACGGCCAACCAGGCTGCGTCTCCCGTCCGCCGCGCGGATAGATCTTTGCGCAATCCGACGAGCGCCGCGTGGGCTTGCGCGCGGGCGGATGGGGCGGCCGATTCGTTGGCGGACAACACCATCAAGTGATGCAGCAGCGCCATGTTTACAGTCTTCTGGATTTCGCCACGCATGCCGCGTTGCGGGGCGGCGGCCCAGGTCACGGCTAACACGCGACGCAGGACGCTGTCGAAGCCCGGCTGGGCAGCGTCGCGCGCTTTCAACTGATCCAGGCGGGCGGCTCGCCCGGCGTTTAGCAACAGCCCGAGCGTATGATGGGCCGCGCTTTCGGCGGCGGCTACGGGATCGAACGTGCGGCCTGTGCGGCCTTTGAACTGTTCGCGGGTCTCCGGATAGCCGTAGGCGAGCGGGGGAATGATGGCCAGGAGCTTTTCGGGGATCTCGAGCACGGCCGGGTCCAGGGTGCGCAATACCGCCTCCAGCGCGCGGGTCTGTTCGGCTGCGGGGACGACCGCCGTCACCGTTTGGCCGTCGCCGCGGAGGGCGTAGTTATAGTCCACTCCGCCCACTACTTTCACCGCCGCCTCCGTCTGGTAGCGGTGCATGAGGAACACCGGCACCAGGGTGTTCGCCAGGTCCGACATCGGCTGGCCGGGCTGAATGGCGGCGGCCGAATATCGATCCATGGCCACCTTGCGCACGGCCATCACGCGGGTCAGTTCGTCGACGGCGTTTTTGCCGTTATCCCACAGATGCGTCACCGGGCTGGAGCCGGCCGGGTCGCGCCCTTCGTCGTCGGCCAGGAAGCGCATGCCGCGGCCGGTGGCGGCGCGGAGAATGCCGTCGAGCGCTACAGGCTCATTTGTCCCCGGGGCGAAGTCCTGGTAGCCCCAGGTGATGGCGATCTTGTCCCATTCGCCGATGCCGACGGCGTAGGCGTCGGAGAGGTCGATGCCGCCGTTGGCACCCAGCTTCGCTACGGGGTGCGGGTAGTCCATGACGGAAGCCCGATCGTTCACGCTGGAGGCGAAGTTGTGCGTGAGGCCGATGGTGTGCCCGACTTCATGGGCGCTCAGCTGGCGCAGGCGCGCCAGGCCCATTTCGCGCATGGCGGGGTTGACGGGACGGCCCTCTTCGTAGGGCGCCAGGAGGCCTTCGGCGATCATGTAGTCCTGCCGCACGCGGAGGGAGCCGAGGGTGACGTTGCCTTTCAGAATTTCGCCGGTGCGGGGGTCGCTTATGGCGGCGCCGTAGGACCAGCCGCGGGTGGAGCGGTGGACCCAGTGGATCATGTTGTAGCGAACGTCCATGGGGTCGGCGCCGTCGGGGAGGAGTTCGACGCGGAAGGCGTTGCGGTAGCCGGCGGCGGTGAAGGCCTGATCCCACCAGCGGGCGCCTTCGAGGAGCGCGGAGCGGATGGGCTCCGGGGTGCCGGGGTCGAGGTAGTAGGTGATGGGTTTGACGGGGTCGCTGATGGGGGCCGAGGGGTCCTTCTTCGCCAGGCGGTGGCGGAGGGCGAAGCGCTTCTGGATGGGCTGGCCGAGCGGGGTGGCGTAGTCGGCATAGCTCATGGGGATGAAGCTGGAGCGGGTGTCGAAGGCGCGCGGTTTGAAGCCGTTGTCGGGAAGGCGGACGAAGGAGTAGTGCTCGCGGAGGGTGATGGATTCGGCGTCGGGGGCGACTTCGCGGATGAAGCGGCCGGTGGGTTCGCCGGTGAAGGTGAGGGAGACTTCGACTTCGGTGTTGTCGGGGAAGCTGCGGGTGCGATCGGGATAGATGGCGGAGCGGGTGGGGTCGACGCGGTAGGTGCCCTGGCGGGATTGGGTGATGCGGCGGGCGGCGCCGTGGCCATCGCGGAGGACGAAGGGGGTGAGGTCGATGAGCACGCGGCCGGACTCTTCGGCGGCGACGCTGAAGCCCCAGAGGGTGGAGGTGGCGAAGGCGTCGGTGACGGCGCGGCGCTCGGCGGCGTCGTTCGACACGGCGCGGAACTTCAGGTTGCCTTCGACCAGCAAGACCTTGGGACCGACGCGGTGGAAGCGCATGATCTTTTCCTGCCCTACCTGATTGCGGTCCAGCCCCACGTCGTTCGACCCGAGCCCGGCGGAGAGAGACGTGAAGTATAAAAACTCTTCGCCCATTCGCTCAATTTCCAGAAACAGATTTCCGCCCTTCTCGTCCCAATAGAGGGGGAACAATCCATTGAGCTTTTTCATACCGGCGGTCTTTTCGGCGATGGTGGCGCCATGGGCGCCCATGCCAAGGCAAAGCAGAAGCACAATTAACACGCGCATCTTTGCATTGTCGTATGTTTAAGTGATTAGGGAATGGGAATGAAGTGGCTCGTTAGTCTGGCCTTTGCCGCAGCGGCGCTCAGCGCGCAGACCGTTTGTCAGCCTGTGCTGGCGTATTCGCCGTGCGAAATCCTTTTTGAACTGGACGCGGCGGAGGCGAAGACGCACGCCAATCCTTACTGGTCCGTTGAGTTGCGGGCTGAGATCCGCTCGCCCAAGTTCAAGACCTATCAGGTGCATGCGTTCCACGATGGCGGCAACCGGATGGTGATCCGTTTTTCGCCGACCGAGTCGGGCCAGTGGGCGTTCCGGTTGACCTCTAACCTGCCCCGGTTCAATGGGAAAGAGGGGACGTTCGAAGCCACGCCATCGGACCATCCCGGCTTCGTGCATGTCCGGAATGTGCGCCACTTTGCTTATGAAGAGAGCAAGAAGCCGCACCTGTGGTTCGGCGACACGCTCATGAATTTTGGCGGGATGGAGCGGGCGGCGTTCGACCAGACGATTGAAGCGCGCAGCAA
>CANIFK010000591.1 GCA_947466555.1 Acidobacteriota bacterium
AGGCGAGGGTTTCTTTGGAGACGTTGACGGTTTTGGGCTCAGCGGCGCCGGCTTTGCGAAGGGCGGCGGCGGCTTTTTCCTGTTTCGCCGTTATAGCGGCGCGGAGGGTGGCGGTGAGGTCTTCGGGCTTGTGGGCGGCGCTGAGAGCGGCCTGGAGGGTGGGGAGGCTTTCGTCGGTGGCGACCATGGTCAATTGGCGCTGGGAGACGGGGACGCCGCGGGCGATGAGAGCTTTTATGATTTCCGGGCGCTCCTTCTGTAACGCACTGTCGATGATGGACGACTTATAGAATGTATCGGTGACGTTCGGGTTGGCCCCTTTTTCGAGCAGGAAGAGCGCGACTTCGGTGTGGCCGTTGAAGACGGCGAGGTAGAGCGGAGTGGCTCCATATTGATTCTTCGATTCGAGGGGTGCGCCGGCATCGAGCAATTTTTTGACTTCGGCGAGTTGGCCGCGACGGGCGGCGACTTGCAGGTCTTCACCGGGCTCGGCGGCAAACAACGCCGTAGCGATCAGCACTATAATCAGGGATAGTTTCATGCGGCCTCTTTTTCACTCAACGCACACAGCGAAGATTTGTTCCCTTCTATTTATAGCAACCCCCCTTTTTGCGGACTGGGTGGATTGGCGCGGGCCGAACCGCGATGGGAGGTCCCCGGAGAAGGGGTTGCCGACGTCGTGGTCGCCTTCGGGCGAGAACCTGGCGTGGAAGGTCCCGATTGGCGGGCGGTCGACGCCGGTGGTGCATGGAGACCACGTCTATATTTTGACGACGGCGGGCGGCGGGAAGACGCTGCAGGAGCGGTTGGTGTGTCTGAACACGGACACGGGCAAGCTGCTGTGGGAACAGAAGATTAATATGTGGTTGAGCGACGTGCCGCCGCACCGTTCGGCGTGGTCGTCGCCGTCGGTGGATCCGGTGTCGGGCAACGTGTATGTCTATAGTGTGCACGGGATGCTGACGGCGTTTTCGCGGGACGGGAAAAAGGTTTGGGAACGGTCGCTGGTGGAAGATTTTGCGTTGGTAACGACGCACGGCGGGCGCACGGTTTCCCCGGTGATTGATGGCGATCTGGTGATTGTCAGCGGCGTGTCGACGGGCTGGGGCCAGTATTCGCGCGCGGGGCACCGGTTCTTTGCGTTTGACCGGAAGAATGGCGAATTGGTGTATTTGAGTGCGCCGGGTGGGCGCCCCTACGACACGACGTATTCGCCGCCCATCATTGCCGACATTGACGGCGTGCGGCAGTTGATTTCGGGCGCCGGCGACGGGAACGCGCACGCGATCAAGGCGCAGACGGGCGAGCCGCTGTGGCGGTTTGATGTGTCCAAGCGCGGGTTGAATTCGGGCGTCGTGGTGAACGGGAAGACCGCCTACATTACGCACAGCGAAGAGAACCTGGATACGAACGAGATGGGCTTGTTCGCGGCTGTTGACGCGACGATGCGCGGGCCGATCAAGAAAGACCAGGCGAAGTTTTATCTGCCCGGGTATCAGCTTGGGTTCAGTTCGCCGATTATCGATGGCGATCGATTCCTGCAGGTGGACAACGGGGCGAACCTGTTCGCGTTTGACGTGGTGACGGGTAAGCAGATCTGGAAGTTGAACCTGGGAACGATTCAAAAGTCGTCGGCTGTGCTGGGCGATGGGAAGCTTTACGTGGGCACGGAGAACGGGAAGTTTTTCATTCTGAAGCCGCACAACGACCGGGGCGAGAAGCTGAGCGAAGTGAACTTCATCAAGGCAGGTGAGAGCGAAGACGAGGGCGAGAAGGTGATCGCTTCGGTGGCGATCAGCGAAGGCCGCGTTTTCCTGGTGACGACGAAGAACACGTACGCGATCGGGAAGAAGCAGGCGGCGGCCAAGGTTGGGTTGCCGATGCCGGTGAAGGCGGCGGCGGGCGCGGCGGTGAAGTGGGTGCAGATTGTGCCGGCGGAAGTCATGATCCGGCCGGGCGAAACGGCTTCCTTCCGGGCTCGGCTGTTTGACGATAAGGGGGATTTCATTCGCGAAGATAAAGCGACGTGGGCCGTGGAAGGCCTGAAGGGCATGATTTCGCAAGAGGGCAAGTACATTGCCGCGACCGATGCGGTGGCGCAGGCGGGGCTGATCAAGGCGACCGTTGGCGGCGTTGTTGGCACGGCGCGGGCGCGGGTGATTCCGCAGCTCGATTGGAGCTGGGATTTTGAGAAGATCGACGCCGGCAAGGTGCCGATGGAGTGGGTGAACTGCAACACGAAGTACGAAGTGCGGCAGGAAGAAGGCAACAAGGTGCTGGTGAAGTTTGCCGATAATCCGGCGACGAAGCGGGCGCGCGTATTCATGGGCCCGATCGACATGGCCGACTACACGGTGCAGGCCGATGTGCGGGCGTCGCAGAAGCGGCGGCAGATGGGCGACGTGGGCCTGGTGGCGCAGCGGTTCAACCTGATGCTGTTCGGGAATGCCGAGAAGCTGGAATTGCAAACCTGGCAGCCGGAGACGCAACGCACGGCCGGCGCGAAGTATCCATGGAAAGCGGACACGTGGTACTCGCTGAAGCTGCGAGTGGAGAATTTGCCGGATGGGCGCGTGAAGGCGCAGGGTAAGGTTTGGTTGAAGAGTGAGCCGGAGCCGGCGACTTGGACGGTGGAGCGGATTGATCCGGCCCCGCTGGCCGAGCGGCATGGCGCGCCGGGCATCTACGCCGATGCCCCGTTTGAAGTGTTTTTCGACAACTTGAAGGTGACCAAGAACTGATGACACGCAAAACTGTGTTGGGTGCGCTGCTGGGCGGCGCGACGTTTATCGGCGGATTGCTCGCCAGCCACGTCGAGAAGGATTGGCCGATGTGGGGCGGAACCATGGACCGCAACATGGTTTCGAACATGAAGGGCCTGCCCGATAAGTGGGACCTGAAGACGAAAGAGAACATCCGGTGGACGGCCACGCTCGGTTCGCAGAGCTACGGCAACCCGGTGGTGGCCGAGGGTGTGGTGCTGGTTGGCACCAACAACGAGGGGCTGCGCGATCCGAAGCAGGCGGGCGACCGCGGCGTACTGATGGCGTTCCGCGAGTCGGACGGCGAGTTCCTGTGGCAGATCACGCATGAGAAGTTGGCCAGTGGCCGTGTGAACGATTGGCCGTATCAGGGCGTGTGTTCGTCGCCGCTGGTGGAGAACGGAGTTGTCTACTACGTCTCCAGCCGCGGTGAAGTGATTGCCGCCGATATCAAGGGCATGGCGAACGGCAACGACGGTCCGGTGAAGGACGAGAAGTTTGCGGGCCCTAAGGATGGCGACATTCTGTGGCGCTACGACATGATGGAGGAGCTGGGCGTTTCGCAGCACAACATGGCGAACAGTTCGCCTGTGATTCTGGGCGACTTGATTTATGTGTCGACTTCGAACGGCCAGGACGAGAGCCATGTGAATATTCCGTCGCCGAAGGCGCCGGCGATTATTGCCATCAACAAGAAGACGGGCAAGCTGGTGTGGGAAGACAACTCGGTTGGCGACAAGATTCTGCACGGGCAGTGGTCGTCGGCCGCGGTGGGCAAGATTGGCGAAGTGACGCAGGTTGTGATTGGCCAGGGCGATGGCTGGGTGCGCGGGTTTGAAGCGGTTACGGGGAAGAAGCTGTGGGAATTCGATATGAACCCCAAGGACTCCGTTTGGCCGAAGACGCGGAACGAAGTGATCGCGACGCCAGTGATTAAAGACGGGATCGTTTATATTTGCAATGGCCAGGATCCGGAACACGGGGAAGGACCGGGGCACTTGTACGCGATCGACGGGACCAAGCGCGGCGACATTACGAAGACCGGTTTGATCTGGCACTTCGACAAGATTCGCCGTTCGATTTCGACGGGCGCGCTGCACGAAGGGCTGCTGTACTACGCCGATTTCTCCGGCTTCCTGCACTGTTTGGACGCCAAGACCGGCCAGGAGTTGTGGAACCACGACATGCTGGCGGCGGTGTGGGGTTCGGCGATTGTGATTGACGGCAAGGTGTATCTGGGCGATGAGGACGGCGACATTGCGGTGCTGGCTACGGGCCGGACGAAGAAGTTGCTGTTTGAATCGAGCTTGGAGAGTTCTATCTACTCGACGCCGGTGCCCGCGAACGGCAGCATGTTCGTGGTGAACCGGAATCAGTTAATCGCCATCGGCAAGAAGTAAGAATTTAATATACTGGGCGGCAAGAGAATGGGACGATTCACATTCATTGCCGCCTTCGTATTTCTGGCCGTTTG
>CANIFK010000592.1 GCA_947466555.1 Acidobacteriota bacterium
CCCGAAGGGCTGGCCACGGTGTTGGACGCGGAAACCGTACATCACCACCCGGCCCTTGCCGTAGGCGGCTTCGACGAGGATGCTCTTGCCGAGCACCGAGCGTTCACCGCTGAGCCAGCCACTGGCGAGCAGGTCGCGGCGGACGAAGTTGGCGACCGACTTGGCTGTCGGGCCGGTGACGTCCATGATGGGGCCGCCGTTGGAGAAGACCACCGCGTCCTTCGGCATGCCGAAGGCGAGGGGGTTCGTCGTATCGACTGTGGCGCGGAGGAGCGAGCCGGGGGAGTAGAAGCCGTTCTCAGAGCCGCGGGCGGCGTTGCGGACGGGCAGGGCGAAGAACTGCATGGGGAGTTCGGAGGCGGTCGAGAGCGTCACGAGCGTGCCGCCTTCGCGGACGAAGGAGTCGAGCGCGGCAACGCCCTGGGCGCCGATGCCGCCGACGTATTCGGGGCGCGGGCGCGGACGGCCGCGGTTCGGGTTGCCGCCTTCGCCTTCTTCTCCGCCACCGCCGTTGTCGCGGAGACCGTGGAGGATTGAGTCGGTGGATTGCTGGGCGAAGAGGACCGTGTCGAAACGGTCCTTGAGGCCGCCCTTTTGGAAGTCGGCGTTGTGGATGACGGTGTAGGGGACCTTGAATTCGTCGAGGAGCCACTGGGTCCAACCGAGGTCCATGTTGCCGGTGTAGGGCTCGTAGACGGCCACGCGCGGCTTGTTGAGCTGCCAGGCATAACCGGAGGTGACCAGCTTGCCATCGGCGGTCCAGCCGACCTTTTCCCCGTTGCCGAGCATCTTGGCGAGTTGGAGATACGACGAGTTGTCTTTGCTATCGAGACGCCATTGGGCGGAGGGCACCGCGGCGGTTGACTCGAGTTGGGCGGTGTCGAAACGGTCGTTGATGCGTTCGACGCGGACGCCCATTTGCATGGGGAGAGTCCAGCCGGCGACGTCGTAGGGACGCTTGGTGGGGCCGGTGGTGCCGCTGCGGAGCTCGGGGTAGGATTGGGGCTCCATGAGGTCGACCAGGTAGCTGCGGAAGGCCTGGCCGGCGAGCATGACGTAGCTGCCGGCGGGGTAGGACTTGTCGCCCATGCGGATTTCGGACTTCGCTTTTTTGACCTCGACGCCGCCGAGCTGGAGGCGGCGGAGCATCTCGTTGGCGGTCCAGGGATCCCACTGGTCTGGGGGGACGATGTAGGCGAAGGGTTTGGCGGTGTCGGCCATGGAGATGTTTTTGGTGGCCAGGTCCCAGGCCTTGTAGATCCAGTGATCGGGCATGGAGGCGGCGAGGTTGAGGATGGCCATGTCGGCCGTTAGCATGTACTCGATGGCGTCGCGCGCGGTCCAACGGCCGCCCATCCAGGGGGAGTAGAAGATGGTGGGTTGTTTGGTGGGGATGCCGTTGGGGAAGCGTTCGGGGAGGTCGCTCAGTTTGTAGTCGCGCGGGATGGCGTAGGGCTGCATGGCGGTTTCGGTGAGGATGCCGTGCATGTTGTGGAAGGCGGGTGTGGAGCGGAGGCCACCGTTCCACCAGCCGTCGAAGCCGTAGTAGGAGAGCACGCCGCCTTTGCCTTCGCGAGCGAAGCGTTCGCGCATGGCGCTGCCGATGAGGTTGATGCCTTCCATGACGGGGGCGGGGATGGCGGGGTTGAGCGGTTCGGCGTAGGGGGGCACGAAGATGCGGGCCGGGAAGGCGGGCGCCTGGTGCTGGTTGTACATGATTTGGGGGAACCATTCCTGGAAGAGAAGCTTGCCGGTGTGGCGGGTTTCTTCGAGGTTGAACATGAACCAGTCGCGGTTGTTATCGTGGCCGGCGTACTTCTGGTAGAGCTCCGGCAGGGCGGACTCTTCGTAGGGCGTGCCGACGTTTTTGCGATACCAGTGGGCAATCAAGTCCTGGCCGTCGGGGTTGGTGACGGGGACGTGGACGAGGATGACTTTGTCGCGGATTTTGCGGATTTCGTCCGATTCGTCGCTGACCATGCGGTAGGCGAGTTCGGGGGAGCCTTGGGGGCAGGCGGCTTCGGAGGAGTGCATGCCGGCGTCGATCCAGACGAAGACTTTGCCTTCCTTGGAGATCTTGGTGGCTTCGTCCTTGGTGGCTAGGCCGAGGGCCATGCGGCGGTTCCACTCCTTGTACTTGTCGAGCTGGCGGATGTTTTCCTCCGAGCTGATGAGGGCGACGTACATGGGTTTGCCGGTGGACGTCTTGCCGTACTGGACGAGCTTGAGGCGGGGCGAGGCCTTTTCGAGCTTCTGGTAGTAGGTGATGATGTCGTTGTAATCGGCGAGCTTGTAATCGGTACCGGGACGGTAGCCGAGGTGCTCGGTGGGGGTGGGTACGGCAGCCGCTAACGTGGAGACTGCGAGTAGCGCAAGAAATAAAGGGTGCCGGAGGGACATGAGACAATGCTACTATGACCCCTGTTTCGCAGAGGCCGTTTCGCGTTGGATTGGTGCAGACAGCCTGCTCCGTCGACCCGGCTGAGAATCTAGAAAAAGCTGTTGGGAAGATCCGGGAGGCGGCCGCGGCCGGGGCCCAGATCATCTGTTTGCAGGAGCTGTTTCGATCGCAGTATTTCTGCCGGAAGGAAGACGCGGACCTGTTTGATCTGGCCGAGCCGATTCCGGGCGAGTCGACGGCGGTAATGGGGAAGATCGCCAAAGAGCTGGACGTGGTGATTGTGGCGTCGCTGTTTGAGAAGCGGGCCGAGGGGTTGTATCACAACACGGCGGCCATTTTGGATGCTACCGGGGATCTTCTTGGCGTTTATCGGAAGATGCATATTCCGGACGATCCGCTTTACTACGAGAAGTATTACTTTACGCCGGGGGACCTGGGTTTTAAGGCGTGGGATACGAAGTATGGGCGGATTGGCGTGTTGGTTTGTTGGGACCAGTGGTACCCGGAGGGGGCGCGGCTGACGGCGATGCAGGGGGCGAACATTCTGTTCTATCCGACGGCGATTGGCTGGCATCCGGGGGAGAAGGCGGAGTACGGGCCGCGGCAGTTGGACGCGTGGCAGACGATTCAGCGGGGCCATGCGATTGCGAATGGGATTTACGTGGCGGCGGTGAACCGGGTGGGGTTTGAGCAGGGGCCGGACGATACGGGGATTGAGTTCTGGGGGAATTCGTTCCTGGCTGATCCGCAAGGGCAGGTGTTGGCGAAGGCGTCGGTGGACCGGGAAGAGATTCTGGTGCACGAATGCGACCCGCGGGAGATGGACACGGTGCGGCGGAATTGGCCGTTTTTCCGGGACCGGCGGATTGACCACTACGGGGAGATTACGAAGCGATGGCTGCAGAAGTGAAGCGCTGGCGGATGCCGGCGGAGTGGGAGCCGCACGAGGGGACTTGGCTGGGATGGCCGCACGAGAAGTCGGATTGGCCGGGGAAATTTGCGCCGATTCCGTTTGTTTATGGGAAGATCATCGCGCGGTTGTCGCGGTTTGAGCGGGTGCATATTTTGTGTGCTTCTGCTTCGGAGGCGCGGCTGGCCGAGCGGGTGGCTCGCCGGGAAGGGGCGGTGATGGCGAATGTGGATTGCCACATTTGTCCGACCGACCGGAGTTGGGTGCGGGATACGGCGCCGATTTTTACTGTCGATGGGGCGGGCGGGTTGTGCGCGACCGATTGGCATTTTAATGGGTGGGCGAAGTATCCGAATTGGGCGCAGGATGATGCGGTGCCGGCGTTTGTGGCTGGTGTATTGAAGTGTAAGCGGGTGGTGCCGAAGGCGCGGGGGAAGCGGGTGGTGTTGGAGGGCGGGTCGATTGATGTGAATGGGGCGGGGTCGTTATTGACGACCGAGGAATGTTTGTTGAGCCCGATTCAGGCGCGGAATCCGCATTTGACGCGGGAGGAGATTGAGGCTGTTCTATGTGAGCAGTTCGGGTTGGAGCGGGTGATTTGGCTTTTGAATGGGATTGAGGGGGATGATACGCACGGGCATGTGGATGACTTAGCTCGATTTGTGTCGGCGAATACTGCTGTTGTGGCGACACATAATGCGCGGAAGGATCCGAACGTGGGGATTTTGAAGGGGATTCCGGGTTTGGAGGTGGTGCCGTTGCCGATGCCGGATCCGGTTTATTATGACGGGCAGTTACTGCCGGCGAGTTATGCGAATTTCTATATTGGGAATGGGCAGGTGTTGGTTCCGACTTTCAATGACCGGCATGACCGGGTAGCGCTTAATCTGTTGAGTAAGTTGTTCAGCGACCGGG
>CANIFK010000593.1 GCA_947466555.1 Acidobacteriota bacterium
CCGTTGTAAACAGCCTCCACCGCTTTAATCGCGGATTCAGCGGAATTGGTCCGAACAATGGGAACGATGCCGATATCGAGAATAGCGGCGCGGATTTGAGATTTGGTCATTGGCTTCTCTTCTATTTTCGCACTAGCGATCAATCAACAGATTCGGTCGCAGCTTTTGCAACGCCGCCACGCCCGCCTCCGTGAATTTCGCACCACGAAGCAGCAGTCTATCCAAATTGGGCAACCCCGCCAAGTACCCCAGCCCCCGGTCCGTCACCGCCGTGTTTTCCAACGACAAACTCCGCAACGACACCCACCCCGCCAGCGCGCGCAATGACTCGTCATTCACCCCCGTCCCGTCCAGGTTCAACGACACCAACCGTTCCTGTCGCCGCAGTTCCATCAACCCCGCATCACCCACCGCCGTCTCCGCCAGCGACAATCCGGTCAACTCCGTTAACCCAGCAAACACAGCCATCCCCGCGTCATCCATCGAAGTCCCCGCCAAATCCAACGTCCGCACCTGCCGCACCGCGCCCAACCCCGCCGCCGTCACCCGCGTCCGTGCCAAGCCCAGGAAATAGACTCCCTGCAACCCCGCCAAATCCACATCCCCAATCGCGCACCCGTTCAGCTCCAAATGGTGCAAAAAACGCAACCCCCGCAGCGCCGCCAACCCCCGCCCCGTCACCCGCGTCCCCGATAAATCCAAATCCGTCAACCCGCCAATCGCCGCCACATGCCCCAAAGCGTCATCGCCCACTAAAGTCCCAGCCAGGCTCAACTCCACCGGCGTTCCGAACTCCGCATGCGTGTCCGTTCCCATCCGCGCCAGCGCCACCAACCCCGGCCCCGCGATCGCCGTCCCATCCAGTTTCAACCCCGCCAAATACGTCACCGGCGCCAACGCCGCCAGCCCCGCGTCCGTCACCTGCGTCCGCGATAAATCCAACCGCAACGGCCCCTTCGCCGCCGCGAACAACGGCGCCAACCGCGCCAACTCCGCATCCCCCACCGGCCGCCCCGCCAAATCCACCGGCCCCAGAAACATCCCCTCATCCACCGAGTTCGCCACTCGCCCGCCCAGCGCCAGCACCGCCTCCGCCGCCTGCGCACGCGTCCGTTGTCCCCAGTACACCCAGCCGCCGATCGCCGCCATAATCGCCAATAAAACAGCGAAAAAGCGCCGAGCCTTGCGGCCGTCATCGCCGGCCGGGTGTGCCTCGGGTTTTGCCAAGTTACCAGTCCACCACGCTGCCGTCTTCGGCGTCGTAGGCTTCCTGGTTCCGCCAGTCGTGGCCAATCTTATCGGCCATCAAATTCTCGTCGAGCTCCACGCCCAACCCCGGCCCCGTCGGCAGTTCCAGGTAGCCGTCCTTCACCTTGAACGGCTGCTTCACGTAGCCCTCGCCCAGCGAAACCTGCTCCTGAATCAGGAAGTTCGGAATCGACGCGGCCAGGTGCACACCCGCCGCCAGCGAAATCGGCCCCAGCGGATTGTGCGGCGCGATGTCGGCGTAATAGGCCTCCGCCATCCCGGCAATCAAACGCACTTCGGTAATGCCGCCCGCGTGGCACATATCCGGCTGCAAAATCGTCGCAGCCTTCTTTTCCAACACCTCGCGGAAGCCCCACTTGGTGAACACGCGTTCGCCGGTCGCAATCGGCAAATGCGTCCCGCGCGCAATCTCCGCCATCACGTCGTGGTTCTGCGCCTGGCACGGTTCTTCAATGAACATCGGGTTGTACGGTTCCAACGCCTTGATCAGCATCTTCGCGTGCGCCGGGCTGATCGCTCCGTGGAAGTCCACGCCAATGTCGATGTTGTCGCCCACAATCTTTCGCATCTCCGCGAACCGTTCGGCGGCATACTTCACCTCCGCCGGCGTCTCGATGTACCGCGCCGGCCGTCTCTTTGCCGGACCCGTCTTGAACGCGGTGAACCCCTTCGCCATTGCATCGCGCAGGCCCTGTTCCAGCGACCCGGCACGCTGCACGTGCGCATACACGCGCACCTTGTTCCGCGTCGGCCCGCCCAGCAGTTCGTACACCGGCACGCCAAACGCCTTGCCCTTGATGTCCCACAGCGCCTGGTCAATACCGCTCAACGCGCTCGTCAAAATCGGCCCGCCGCGATAAAACGCATGCCGGTAAATCGCCTGCCAGTGGTGCACCACCGCGCGCGGATCTTTGCCGATCAGGTACGGCGCAACCTCCTGCACCGCCGTCGCGCACGTCAACGCGCGCCCTTCGGTAATCGGTTCGCCCAACCCCACAATCCCCGCGTCCGTGTGGATCTTCAGGAACATCCACCGCGGCTTAACCATGATGGTCTCAAGCTTGGTGATCTTGATCTTGTCCTTCGGCGAAATCGGCGCGTTCCGCGTAATCTGCGCGGCGCGCGCTTCCTCGACCTGAAAAAGCCCCGCGCCAGCGGCGGCGGCCCCGGCGAACCAGTTGCGGCGTGAAAAATTGCTCATACTGGCCTGCCAGTATATCCGCTACCGGAAGTGGAACCAAAGCCCTCCCACACACATCACCAGCGCCGCCGTCAGCACCACGTCCATCCTCGATCCCAACGCGTGCCCCCACCGTAGCGTCAACCCTTCGGTCTGCTCCTCCGTCGCCGGCGTCGTCATCTTCGATACGCCCACCATCAGCAACACGCAGAAGAAAAACACCAGCACGCTGAAATTCAAAAAGCTGAACTCCACCACCGCGTTCATCGGCCCCAGGTCCATCTTCATCGCGTTGTGCAGCACGTCCATAATGAACCGTGCCGACCCAATCACGCCGCCCGTAATCAACGTCACCATCGCCGCCCGCGCCGTCGCCCCGCGCCACAAAATCCCCGTCACAAACGTCGCAGTAATCGGCGCGCCAATGTAGGCCTGCACGCTCTGCAAATACTGATACACCTCGTTGTTCAGGTTCTTAATGAACGGAATCCAGAAGATGCTGACGGCCACAATCGCCACCGTCGACCACCGCCCCACGTTCACCAACTGCTTCTCCGAAGCCTGTGGCCGCAGCTTCTTGTAAACGTCCATCGTGATCAGCGTCGAACAGGAATTGAACACCGAACTCAACGACGACATCAACGCCGCCAGCAGCGCCGCAATCATCAACCCCTTCAACCCCGGCGGCATCAGCCGCATCACCAGCAACGGGTACGCGTTGTCGCCCGTCACCTCGGTGGGATAGATCGACTTCGCAATCAGCCCCGGCAGAATCAGAATAAACACCGGCAGGATCTTCAGCGCCGAACAGAAAAACGCACCCTTCCGCGCCTCGCTCACGTTGGTCGCCGCCAACGTCTTCTGCACAATCACCTGGTCCGTGCACCAATACCAGGTCCCCAAAATCAGCGTGCCGAAAATCGTCCCCGGCCATGGATACGTGCCGTCGGTCGCGGGCTTAATCATGTGGAAGAAATCCGGCGGCAGTGTCGCCCGCAACCCCTCAAACCCGCCGGCTTTGTCCAGCCCCAACACCGTGATCACCACCGCCCCCACCAGCAACAGAATCGCCTGAAACACGTCGGTATAAATCACCGCCGCCAGCCCGCCCGATACCGTGTAAACACCCGTCGCCACCACCAGCAGAATCGCCGACGTCATGTAGTCCCAACCCACAATTTCCCGAATCAAAATCCCGCCCGCGAACAGCGAAACGCTGATCTTCGTGAAGATGTAGGCCACAATCGAAATCCCCGTCAAATACCACCGGCACCCCGGCGAAAACCGTCGCTCCAAAAACTCCGGCATCGTAAACACACCGCTCTTCAAGTAGTGCGGCACAAACAGCCAGCCCAGCAGCAGCAAGCAAAAACTGGCCGACCATTCGTAACAACCCACCGCCAACCCCGTCGACGCGCCAGACCCTGCCAGCCCAATAAAATGCTCGCTACTGATGTTCGTCGCAAACAACGACGTGCCAACCGCGAACCATCCAACGCTCTGCCCCGCAAGAAAATAGTTCGACGATGTGCGCTCCCGCCGCGAGTGATAAAACCCAATCGCGAACACCAGCAGAAAGTAGACGACGATAATCCCCGTATCGAGCATGGGAGCTAGTGTACATTAGCCTGTAATGCTCAGCAGACGCGCCTTCCTGTCCACCCTCGCCGTCCCGGTTCTCGCCCAGCGCCGCCCGCCCAACGTCGTCTTCATCCTCGCCGACGATCTCGGCTACGGCGACCTCGGCTGCTACGGCCAG
>CANIFK010000594.1 GCA_947466555.1 Acidobacteriota bacterium
CGTTCGACGGTCCCCGACCACCACCGGCAATATGTCCTTGAAATCGCTCGCCCCATACCCGCCATCGGCCAGCGACGCGCGGCCGCCCAGGAACAACACGCCCCCCCCGCGACGGTCCACAAACGCCTTCAGCAACGCCTGCTGCGTCGCCGTGAAGTACGATGCCTCCACCGTCCCAATCACAATCCCCTCATAGGCGAACATCTCCTCCGGCGTCGCCGGAAAACCCGCCTCCAACTCCTTGGGATTGTTCACGCCCTGCCGGTAAATCTTGTTCTGCGTCGTCCGCAACATCGTCACAATCTGGACACTTTTGTCCTCTTCCAACGCCCGGCGAATGAACTTGAACTCCCACCGCGGCTCGCCCTCGATATACAAAACCCGCGGCTTCCGGTCTTCCACCTGCACCAGCCGCGTCATCGTGTTGTTGCCCGCGTTCTCTTCGTTCGCCAGGGGTTGCAACAGCACCTGCACCGTCCGCACGCCCGCCGCCCCGGCGTTGAACAACACCGTCTCCGCCTGCGCAGAACCGTCGGCGGCCAGCGTCACGTCCCGCGAAGCCAGCGTCTTATCGCCATCCTTCAACGTCAATTTCGTCTTCTGTCCCGCGTACCCACGCTGCCGCAGAATCACCTGCACGCCCAGCCGCGAATCGGCCAGCGCCCGCACCGGCGCCTGAACGTCCACCAGCGCAATATCGCGGTCGTACCGCTCGCGCCCATAACCCACCGTGTGCACCGGAAGTTGACGGCCCTTCAACGCGTTCACCGTCTCCCGGTCAATGCCGCCCGTCGTATCCGCCCCATCGGTCATCAGCACAATCCCGCCAATCGGCAGGCTGCCCGTTTCGGCCGCAATCTGCTTCAGTCCATCGGCGATCCGGCTCGACGTCTTCTCGCCCTTCAAACCCTTGTGATTCTCCGCCCGCTCCAAGTGGTCCGACACCTTGTAGAACCGCACCTGGAACCGCTTCTTCAGCTCATCCAACAGCCCGGAGTCCAGCGTCTTCACCACCTCGTCCCGCCGCACCGCGCCCTGATCGGCCAACCCCATCGACTTCGAATCATCCAACAATACCGCCACCACATTCTGCTGCTTCTTCAACGTGGCCACCGAAATCCCCGGCTGCCACAACAACAGCAGCAGCACCGCCACCATCGTCGATTGCATCACCCACAGCGTCGCGCTGCGCAAAACGGACCACCCCGCCGCGCGCGTCTTCTGCCACACAAATACAGCCAACAACGCCGCGCCGCCCGCCACCAGCAGCACCAGCAACCACACCGGCCAACCGCTCTGCAGCACGAAGGTGCCCTTACGGAAAACGCTCAACGGATGCTGGAAGAAAAGTTCGAACATGAGTCTCTCTAATGGGAC
This sequence comes from Acidobacteriota bacterium, assembly GCA_947466555.1. Taxonomy (GTDB): domain Bacteria; phylum Acidobacteriota; class Terriglobia; order Bryobacterales; family Bryobacteraceae. The sequence continues at coordinate 1,378 of CANIFK010000594.1, forward strand.
ATAGCGTACATGATGTAGTTAATACCGATGCGATAAGCCAGCGACGCGTACTTCTCCGGGTAGTGCGGCGAATCGGCCCACTCCCACGCATCGCCCATATCCATGTTGTGACAGATGGCCATCATCAAACGGCCGTGATCGTCGTAGATCCCGCGCCACTTCGCCTCCACGCCATCATATTCGTAAGTCTGATCAAACGGGTAGTTAACAAGTCCGGGAATCTGAAACCGGTCGTCCAGATCGTAGAGCACGTGGAAAATCGGCTCGGAATTCGGCAGGTCCACCACCGGCCGGTCCGGAAAAACGCGCTGCACCGACATCATGAAGATGTCCCACTCCATCGACCCGTGGAAATCGTCCGTCATCAGGAATCCGCCCTTCAGCAGATACTCCCGCAGCTTCTTCACCTGACCGTCCGTCAGGTCCCAATGACCCGGCTCCACCACGTAGGCAAACGGGTAGTTCATGATCTCATCGGACTCCAGGTTCACCACCTGTTCGACAGACCTCGCGTTCAAACGCGTCAGCCGCCGCACACCCTGCATAAACTGGCGGTCCGCCTTCGGGTAGTCAATCGACCACGCCCCCCGCATCGACCACATCCGGTCGTTCGAACGCCAGTTCGGGTACTGCAACCGAGCAAACTGGAACTCCGTCTTGTCCCCGGCATCAGCCGGCATCGGGACTTCATCGTCTTCCCGGAACGGAAACGGCCCACGCCGTCTCTGCGCGAACATCACCCCGACCAGTGTCAGGAGCAACACCGCCGCCACCAGGATTTTTCGCTTGCGCATTCGCGCCTCCATCTCCGTAACAAGTAATGACGTGCCCGTTGCCCGCAATGTCACCGAAATGTCGAATCAGTTTACATGGATGCCAAACCGCGCATATTCCACCCGCAAATCGTCGACGCCAAAAACTTATCGCCGCCCGGTCCCGGCCAGTGCGTCTCCAGGCTCAACCAGCCCGTATATCCATCGGCGGCCAACGCGGCCACCTGCCCCTTCCAGTCCACCTGGCGCGTTCCCACCGGCCCCCAAATCGGTTTATGGCCGTCCATATGGCAGTCTTTTACGTGGACATGCGCAATGCGATCCTTCGGCAACAACGCGTAGCCGTTCGGATAGGGAATCTCCTCCGAGACTAGCGCATTCGCCGGATCCCACACCAGCTTCAAATTCGGATGCTGCACCGCGCCCAACAGCCGCGCCGCCTGCGCCGCCGTGGCGATATTGCAGGCATGCTCGTTCTCGATGCCGATAATGAGGTCTTCCTTCGCCGCCTTCTCCGCCATCCCCTGCATGGCCGTGCAAACGGCGTCGAAACAGGCGTCCGGGTCCACCGTCCGCCAGTAGGAAAACACGCGAATGATCCGCGCCCCGAAGAACTTCGCAATCCGGAACGCCCGGTCCAACAACTCCGGCTGGTCTTCGAAGGTGTGCTTCGAATTGAAGATGTCCTGCTGGAACCGCGTGTCGATCTCCGGCCCGTTCGGCAGCACGCACTTCAGAATCGGCGAAGCGATCGAGATGACTTCCATGCCGTGCCCCTGCAGCAGGTGCCGCAGCCGCGCCATCTCGTCATCGTTCAAGTCCATGATGTTCTTGCCCCACAGCACGCGCAGTTCAGCGCCTGTCATGCCGATGGACGCCATCTGCGCCAGCGACCGCGCCGGATCGGCCGGGGAGAATTCATCAGTGATGGAAGCAATTCGAAATTTAGGATCCATGAGAAACCACTATTCTACTTGCCCCGCGAGCACTTCTGGGTCCCGCACCGGCAACCGGCAAACAAAGTCCTCACAAATCTGCGCCTCCGCTGGCCCCTCCGTCTCCGCCGCCCGCAGCAAAACCTGGAACGGCGCGAACTTCCCGTGCACAATTCGCACCAGCGCGCCCACGTCTTTCCCCGCAAATTGAATCTGCCGAGGCTTGCGCTGCGCGAACAAATACGCGCACAACATCTGCGGCACCGCCGCCGTCTGCCCCGTCAATCGCGAATGGAACGCCGCAATCGTCCGCTCCCCGGAACGCGAAAACTCCGCCCGCCCCGTCATCGCGCCCAGCCGCAACAACGCCAGCGCCGCCATCGAATTCCCCGACGGCTCCGCCCCGTCATAATCTTCCTTCAACCGCATCACCAGCGACGCATCCCCCTCCGCCGTCGAATAAAACGCCCCGTTTTCCGCATCTTCAAACAACGCGCACATCCGCTCGGCCAGCGTCACCGCGAACGCCAGGTCCGACGCCCGGAACTCCGTCTCATACAAATCCAACAGCGCCAACACGAAGAACGCATAGTCATCCAGGAACCCGTCAATCGCCGCGTCCCCCTCCCGCCATCGCCGCCGCAAAACGGTCCCGTCCCACATCGCCGAGCGCACGAACGCCGCCGCCCGCCGGGCCGCCGCCAGATACCGCGGCTCCCCCAACACCTGCGCGCCCTTGGCAAACGCCGAGATCATGAGCCCGTTCCACGACGTCAAAACCTTATCGTCCAAGTGCGGCCGCACCCGCGCCGCCCGATACCCCAGTAACTTCTCCCGCGCCGCGTCGAACCCGCCCTCCACCCGGAAAAGAATGTTTTTCTTTACAAACTCCTGATGCGGATCCTCATACGCCTCCACGTTCCCTTCCACGCGGCACCCATACGCCCGCCCGAACGCCTCCGCCTCGTCGCCTAGAACCGCCTCCAACTCCCGCCAATCGAACACATAAAACGCCCCCTCAGCCTTCACCTTCGGATGATCCGGATGCACCGCCGAATCGGCATCCTCAGCGCTAAAAAAGCCACCTTCGCCATGCGTCATGTCGCGAAGAACA
>CANIFK010000595.1 GCA_947466555.1 Acidobacteriota bacterium
GTGGCGTTTCACCGGTTGGAGATTGCCGATGAGGAGGATTCGGGCGCGGCGGGGTTGACGGTGGATACGGAAGGGTTCTTGTATGTCTGTACGAAGCTGGGGCTGCAGATCAACGATCCGGCTGGGCGGACGTCTGCCGTGCTGTTGAACCCGAATGGGAAGGCGCTGACGAGTGTGACTTTTGGCGGTCCGGGGTTGGACACGCTGTATGTGACGGCCGGGGATTCGGTGTTTCGGCGGAAGACCAAGCGGCAGGGCGTGTTTCCGTGGGCGGTTTTGAAGCCGCCGGTGCCGCGGTTGTAGGTTTATTGTGCTTGGGCGTGGGCTGCCGCGCGGGTTCGGCCAAGGGCGTTGAGGCGGGGGCGGACGGTGGGTTCGCTGGGGAAGTCTTTGAGGAGGGTTTGCCAGTCGTTGTGGGACCAGAGGCGGCTCCATTGGTGGAGGCTGAGCCATTGGGGGGCTTTTGTTGTTCCGAGGCGGGCGGGGGCGCTGGACCAGGGGAATTGTTGGGCGGTGGGGACAATGTTGGCGCGGACAGGGTTGCGTTCGACGTAGGCGAGGGCGCGCCAGATGTAGGTGGGGTCGAGGGTGACGGAGTGGTAGCGGGATTGCCAGAGGTGGCCGCAGGCGTCGCGGTTGATGTTGATGATGCGGGCGTAATCGGCGTGGAGGCGACCGAGGGCGACGGCGGCGGAGTTGGCGTGGTGGGGGATGGCGACGAGGTGGTAGTGGTTCGGCATGAGGCAATAGCCGAGGATTTCGAGCTCGTATTTGGTGGCGTATTGGGCGAGGAGGCGGAGGAAGAGGTGGCGGTCGCGGTCGGTGTCGAAGACCTGTTGGCGGGCGTTGCCGCGTTGGGTGAAGTGGTGGGGGAGGCCGGGGATGATGACGCGTGGGCAGCGGGGCATACATTGAGATAGTGGGTTGGGGCGGGGAAAATTCTCATCGGAAAATCCCAAAAATGGGAGAAATGGGACAAGGGTGGTTGTCCCCATATTAGATGGGCTTATAAAAAAGGTGGGAGGTGGGAGGGTTATGAGGGTGGGGGCTGGCAGGAGGCGCGGATGGCTAGTTTGCAGGGGTAGGTTTGGGAGGCGGGGGCGGTTTCTGGATTCGTCAGGCGGGACAGGAGCATAGTTGTTAGGTGCTCGCCTAGCTCTTCGACGAAGACGGAGATGGACGTCAGTTCGGGTTCGAGGATCGAATACTCGATGCGGTCGCCGCAGCCGACTAGGCTGATCTGTTGGGGGATCGCGATCTTGCGGCGGGTTAGCTCTTTCCAGGCGCCGGCGGCGATTTCGTCGTTGCCGCAGACGATGGCCGTCGGGCGGTGTTTGGTTGCGAGGAGCTGGACGGTGGCGCGCTGGCCGTATTCGATGCCGGAGAGCAGCCAGTTTTCGCCGATTGCCTGGGGCTTCAGGTTGTGGCGGTGCATGGCGTCGTTGTAGCCGTTGTAGCGACGTTGGAACCAGGTTTGTTCCAGGTTGCCGATGTAGGCGATGCGCTTGTGGCCGAGGTGGATGAGGTACTCGGTGGCTTCGTCGAGGCCGGCGCGGTCGTTGAAGGTGACGCAGTTGTGCGGGGGCGGGGAAGGGAAGTCGTTGGCGAGGAAGGTGTAGGGAATTTGGCGTTTATCGAGAACGTCCAGGAGGTTCTTGTGGTGGACGCCGGCGAGGATGACGCCATCTAGCGCGCCGGTTTGGGCGAGCATGCGGGGCAGGGCGAGTGGCGCCGATGGGGAGTATTCGTAACGGGAGAAGAAGAGGTCGTAGCCGCGGGATTGGAGCATGCGTTCGCAGCTGGCGAGCAGGCGCATGTGGAAGGCGTTGAAGGTGTCGCGGTTGCCCAGGAGGAAGAGGATTGTTTGGGAGCTCTTGCTTTTGAGGCGGCTCCAGTTGGCGTTGGGCTGGTAGTTCAAATCCGCGGCGGCTTTGTGGACGCGGGCGACGGTGGCCGAGTCGGCATAGCCGCTTTGGTTGAGTACGCGGGAGACGGTGGCGACGCTGACTTTGGCGCGGGCTGCTACGTCGCGGATGGTGGGCATCAGCCGCCCCAGAGTTCCTTGACCATGTGTTCGCCGCCGAGGATGGTGGGGCGTTCGGAACGGCCGTTTTGCAAGTAGGTGAGCTGCATGTGATTGAGGCCGAGGAGGTGGAGGATGGAGGCGTGGATGTCGTTGACGTGGGCGGGGCGTTCGATGGCGCGGAGGCCGATTTCGTCGGTGGTGCCGATGGTCTGGCCGCCCTTGACGCCGCCGCCGGCGAAGAACATGGTGAAGCCCCAGGGGTTGTGATCGCGGCCGTTACCCTTTTCGTTGAACGGGGTGCGGCCGAACTCGCCGCCCCAGATGACGAGGGTGTCCTGCAGCATGCCGCGGCGGTCGAGATCTTCGAGGAGCGCGGCGACGGGTTGATCGGAGGCCATGCACCACTTTTTGTGGTTGCCTTCGAGGTTCGTATGGGCGTCCCAACCGGAGCCGGAGCCGCAGTAGAGTTCGACGAAGCGGACGCCACGTTCGACCAGGCGGCGGCCGAGGAGGCAGTTGCGGCCGAAGACGGCGGTTTCGGGTTTATCGAGGCCGTAGAGGGATTTGGTCTCTTCGGTTTCGCCGGAGAGGTCGACGACTTCGGGGCCGGATTTCTGGAGGGAATAGGCGAGTTCGAAGCTGCGGATGCGGGCTTCGAGCGTCGTGTCATCGGGGTGGGCGGCGGCGTATTCGCGGTTCTGGGCGGCGAGGAATTCCAGGCGCGCGCGTTGCTTTTCGTCGGTCTGGCCGGCTGGGAGTTTGGTGTTGAGAATGGGGTTGGGACCCTGGCGGAAGAGGGTGCCCTGGTAGACGGCGGGTAGGAAGCCGGAGCCCCAGTTTTTGGCGTTGCCGAAGGGTTCGCGTTCGTCGATCATGCTGACGAATGTCGGGAGATTTTTGTTTGCCGTGCCGAGGCCGTAGGTGACCCAGGCGCCGAGGGAAGGGCGGCCGGAGAGGATATCGCCGGTGTTCATCTGGCTGACGCCGCCGGCGTGGTTGAGGCCGTTGGACTGGCAGGAGCGGAGAACGGCGAGTTTGTCGGCGTGCTTGGCGATGTGGGGGTAGAGTTCGCTGACCCAGATGCCGGATTGCCCGTGCTGCTTCCAGGTGCGGGGGCTGCCCATCAGCGTGTTGTTGGCCGTGCCCATGGCGGTGATGGGGCGGCCGAAGCTGGCGGGCATGGGCTGGCCGTTGAGCTCGTTGAGCTTGGGCTTGGGATCGAATAAATCGATGTGGGAGGGGGCGCCTTCCATGAAGAGGAAGATGACGGATTTGGCTTTGGGAGTGTGGTGGGGCTTCTTGGGGATTGTCGGGTCGTGAACGACGGCGCCTTTGGCGTCCTCGGCCAGCATGGCGGCCATGGCCATAGCGCCGAGGCCGGAGCCGGCGCCACGGAGGAGGGCGCGGCGGGTGCATTCGGTGTGGTTGTGCGTCATGGCGTTAATCGATGTAGAGGAATTCACTGGTGCTGAGGAGCGAGAGGCAGAGATCGTCGAGCGAGTTGTTCTTGGCGAGGAACGCCTGGCTGCGGGCGGCTTCGGCTGGTGTAGGCGTGCGGCCCAAGGTTAGGCGGAAGGCTCGTTCGACTAGCGATTGCGGGCTTTGGCCGGCGTCGTTGGCGACTCGTTTGGCGAGGGCGCGTGCGAAGTTGGCCGAGGCGTCGCCGTTCATGAGTTCGAGCGCTTGATCGGCCGTTACCGTTTCCTGGCGGCGGCCGCAGCTTTCGAAGGCCAGCGGCGTGTCGAAGCTTTGGAGCATGGGATAGCGGACTAATCGGCGGGCGAAGATGTAGACGCTGCGGCGGTATTCATCTTCGGGGCCATTGGATTTGCGCCAGTGGCGGCCCTCCTGAATCTCGGTGCCGGCGGGGACGGCGGGGAAGACGCCGGGGCCGCCCATTTTGGAATCGAGGAGGCCGGAGACGGCGAGCATGGAGTCGCGGATGGCTTCCGATTCCAGGCGACGGCGGGGATAGCGCCAGAGGAGTTTGTTGTCGCGATCGACGGTGGCGGCGTCTTCGCGGAAGTCCGAATTCTGGCGGTAGGTGGCGCTGAGCAGGATGCGGCGGTGGAGCTTTTTGATGCTCCAGTTGTCCGTGGTTGTGAATGTCTTGGTGAGGTAGTCGAGGAGTTCGCGGTGGGAGGGGCGTTCGCCCATGAGGCCGAA
>CANIFK010000596.1 GCA_947466555.1 Acidobacteriota bacterium
TCGAAGTGGGCGATGCATTCGATGACGGTTCCCTTGGGCAGCGTTTTGGGCTCGGCCAGGACGTAGGTGTGCTGCCAGTTGAAGTCGTACTTGGGGACGTTCAGCAGCACTTCTGTTTCGCCGGTGGGGTACTTGGCAACGTATTGGAAATCCTTGCCGCGCAGGTGCATATGCGGGGTTAGCTGCACGAGTTTGACGTCACGATTGAAGGTCCATTTCGAGCGGACTTCGTGGGCGGGGGCGCCGGGCGGGATGACAAATTTCCCTTCGCCGGCGCTGAAGCCGCCGATCATTTCGGCGGGTGGCTCCTTGGCGAAAACGATCCCGACTTTGGTGAGGTCCGTGGCGGGTTTGCCGTTGGTGGTGTAGTGCATCTCGAGCACGATTTCCGAGCCGGCTTTGACGCGGAGGGCGCGGCCTTCCTTGCCGGGTAGTTGGGGGACGCCGGGGGCGTAGCCGGCTAGCGAGCCGCGCGGGCCGGCGTCGGACTTGGCGACCTTGACCACGGGTTCGCCGATGGGTGCGCCTTTCAGCCAGGTGCTGCCGGGTTCGCGGAGATAGGCGATGACGTGGTGGACAACGGCGCGATTGCCGGGGCGGACTTCGGCGGCGCGGACCCAACGGTCCTCGGTGAAGTTCAGCGGCAGAATGAAGCGGGTGTATTCCACGGTTCCGGAGGCGGGAATTTCGTAGGCCTTGGGCATGGCGATGATCATGTCGGGCGCGCCGATGTTCCAGCCTTCGACGAAGCGGCGCGGGGCGGGCGCGTGCTTCGGATCTCCGGCGGGGGCTTTGGCGTCGGCCCAGGCGAGGAGGGTGGATTTTTCGGCAGCGGTGAGAGTGGGGTCGTTGGCGAATTTGCCGTGTTTGGGATCCGCGCTCCACGGGGGCATTTGGCCGGTGGCTACGGCTTGGCGGATGGCGGCGGCCAGGGGGCGGGTTTGTTCGTAGGTGAGCAGCGACATGGGCGCGGCTTCGCCGGGCCGGTGGCAGCCCTGGCAGCGGTTCTGCAGGATGGGGAGAACGTCTTTGTAGAAAGTGGGTTTCGCCGGAGCGGCGCTGAGGAGAGTGGACGCGAGGAGCAGGACTGCGAGAGGGCGCATTCCGCAATGATAGGGGACGGCGGCGGACTTTGCCACCGTCCCCCCGGGGTTGGTTAGAAAATGAACTTCACCAGGAAACGGCCGGCGAAGCCAGGGTTGAAGATATCGGCCTGGCCGAACTGCGGGGCGAGGGAGAGGGCCCGGCCGTCGGTGGTGGCCGCGAGGAGCGCGTTGGGATCGTAGCCCTTCAGCAGGTCGACCTTGGAGAGATCGATGGCGGCGGAGGGGCGGCGTTCGCGGTTGATGGAGGTGTAGATGCTGCGGGCCGTCTTCTGGTTGAAGAGGTTCTGCATGTTGAACTCGAAGCGGATGCGCTTGCCTTCGCCCATCTTCACTTCGTGGGCGATCATGAGATCCGTTTGGTTGTAGACGGGCGTGCGGCCGAGGTCACCGCGGCCGAAGGCGAAGACGCCGACGTTGTTCTGGGTTTGGAAGTTCGTCGTCAGCGGCGTGCCGGAGCCGGCGTAGAAGAAGCCGCCGAGTTCGGTGCCGAACTTGAAGTTGTAGCTGCCGAAGAGCTTGGCGACGTGGGGCCGGTCGGTCCCGAGGCGGCCTTCGACGATGTTGCCTTTGGCGTCGAAGAGGATTTCGTCCAGATCCCAGGAGCGGTTGGCGTTGCCACCCTGGCGGGCGACGGAGCCGGCCGATTGCTGCGAGGTGGCCGAGGTGCGGTTGGTGGTGGGGCTGGAGATTTCGTCGGAGTTGGCGAGGCCGGCGTAGTTGCCGTAGAGGCGGCTGTAGACGTAGCTGGCCTGGCCGAACCAGCGGTTGCTGAAGCGGCGGGAGACGGAGAGTTCCATGCCGTCGTAGACGCGCTTGGGCTTGGGCATGGGGAAGGGCTTGGTGGCCGTCGACGGGATCATGGTCGTCGAGATTCCTTCGCCGGGGTTGCCGTAGATGTACTTTTCGTCGCCGTTGACGAGGGTGCCGAGATCCTCAATGGTGCGGCGGAGCGAGTTGTGAACGTAGCGGACGGCGAGGACGGTCTGGGGTTGCAGAGCGTATTCGAAGGCGAGGCTGGTGTTGGACTGGCTCATGGGTTTGAGGTCGGGGTCGACGGCGTTGAAATCGACGAGTCGGCGATCGCGGTAGGAGTTGGGGACGGCCGGGTTCCAGAGGTCGCGGCCGGGCATGTTGGCGCCGGAGAGGCTGAAGACGTCGGTGGTGTCGAGCGAGCGGTACTTGACGGTATAGAAGTCGCCGCCGAAGGAGCCGCGGGCGAGTTCATATTTCGTCCAGTCGTAGAAGAGGCCCCAGGAGCCGTAGACCTTCATGCGGCCGTCGCCGAAGACGTCGTAGCTGCCGCCGAGGCGGGGCGCCATCTTCTTTTCGAAGGGGAATTCGAAGGCGTATTCCTTGACGGATCGGCGGAAGGAGGGGATTTTCTCGTTTTCGGTGCGGAGGCCGAGGGAGAGGCTCAGTTTCTTCGAGATTCGCCACTGGTCCTGGATGTAGAGATGGGTGATGCCAGCGCCGACGGAGCCACGGGTGCCAATGTCGTCGACTTCGTAGTAGCCGTAGGTGCCGCGGTCGGTGACGCCGGTGGCGTTGGAGCGGAAGGCGCGGTCCCAATAGACCCAGACGTAGCCGCCGCCGGGGTAGCCGACGTCGACGGAGTTGACGTTGCGCTGGTGGCCGGCACCGATTTTGAGGTTATGCTGGCCGAGGAAGTTGGTGAAGATGGAGTAATCGGCACGGAGGTAGGTGCGGCCGACGGCGTCCTTGAACGTGTTCTGGACGCGGGGGGTGTTGGCGAAGTTGATGCCCTGGCGGAGATTGGCCGGGATATCGAAGGGGAGGTTGGTGGCGGAGGTCTGGTAGGTGACCGAGGAGAAGGCCGGGACGCCGTTGGTGCGGAAGTTATCGAAGAAATAGCCGCCGCGGAGGGAGAGCAGGGACGTGTTGGAGAGCTGGATGTTAACGTCGCCGCTGTAGGAGGCCTGCGGGTTGGAGAAGCCGCGGGTTTTGTTGGACTGGTTGGAGGCGCGGTTGGCGACGGAGGTGTTGGCTTTGCCGTCGTAGCCGGGCAGGGTGCCTTCGCTATAGAAGGGCGAATAGAGCCAGGAGAGGTTGGTGCGGATCTTGCTGGTGACGTCGTAGGAGAGCTTGTTGAACGCGTTCATGTAGAGGCGTTTTCGGCTGATGGTGTCGGGCTCGGTGCCGTTGTTGAAGAGGTAATCGTTGGCGGAGCGCTGGAACTGGGGGGAGAAGGCGGTGAAGAAGAAGAGTTTGTTTTTGATGAGATAGCCGCCGAGGGAGCCGCCGAGCTCGTGGGTGTCGTTTTTGTTCTTTTTGTCCTGGGCGTAGTAGGTGGTTTTGTCGTCGACGGGATCGAGGACGAGGCGCTTCACTGGGGCGGCGCCGAGCTTATTTCCGAAGAGGAAATAGTGGGCTTCGCCGTGGAACTGGTTGCCGCCGGACTTGGTGACGGCGTTGACGACGCCGCCGAGGGCGCCGCCGTATTCGGCTTCGATGCCGTTGGTTTTAACCTGGACTTCCTGGATGTATTCGAAGGCCGCGTTCTGGCGGGACTTGCCATTGACGAGGGAGGTATTGGAGAGGCCGTCGACCATGAAGTTGTTTTCGGCACCGCTGGCGCCGTTGACCTGGAAGCCGCCTTCGACGTCGCCGGAGTTGGTGAAGGGGGCGAGGAGGATGACGGATTGGAAGGAGCGGCCTTTGGGGACGCGATCGATTTCGGCGGCGGTGAGGTTCTGGGCGACAGTGGTGCCGGTGAAATCGATGACGGGCGGGGCTTCACTGACGGTGACCGACTGTTCGACGGCGCCGATGGTGAGCGAATTGTTGATGGCGATGGTGCGGCCGACGGGGACGGCGACCTCGGTGATAGTGGTGGTTTGGAAGCCTTTGGCTTCGAGCTTGACGGTGTAACGGCCGGGCTTGAGTTCGCGGGCGTACCAGACGCCGGCGCTATCGGAGCGGGCGGCGGTGGACTGGTTGGAATCCTTGTTGGTTACGGTGACGGCGACGCCGGGGAGCACTGCGCCAGAGGCGTCGGTGGTGGTTCCGGTGAGAGTTCCCGTGATTTCCTGTGCGGTGGCAAGCGCTGCGGCTAGTGCCA
>CANIFK010000597.1 GCA_947466555.1 Acidobacteriota bacterium
CAACTCGCCGAATCGGTGGCCTCCATGCAGTCCATCCGTACCTCGTCGGCCAAGATCTCCAAGATCATTCAGATCATTGAATCCATTGCGTTCCAAACCAATCTTCTCGCCCTGAATGCTGCCGTCGAAGCCGCCCGCGCGGGTGAAGTCGGTGCTGGTTTCGCCGTTGTGGCCGATGAAGTACGAGCCCTGGCCCAGCGTTGTTCGGACGCCGCCCGCTCCACTTCCGATCTTGTCGAGGACTCCATCCGCAGCGGCCAGCAAGGTGCGGAAAAGGTCACACGTGCTGCTCAGGCGATCCAACAGATCACGGACGATGCCACGCAAATGAAGGCCCTCGTCGATCAGGTCAGCGCCGCCAGTAACTCCCAATCCGCCGGCGTCGCCGAAGTTGCTCGGCTCATCGGGGAGATGCGTACCGTTAACCAGCGTTCTGCGGGGACTATGGAAGCCACCGCCAGCGAAGCGGAACAGCTTGGTACTGAAGCTGCCGCGCTCCAGGACTCTGCCGCCCATCTCCTCACTCTCTCCGCCAATTGCTAGCCCGTACCCCGGCGAAACCGTAGCCCCGGCCGTACTAGGCCGGAAGCCCTTTGACGGCTTACTGTTTTCGCCCTAGTCTGAGAGGGAATGAAGTCCCTCCTCCTCACCGCGCTCCTGGCCATCCCCGCCTTCTCCATGTACGAGAACAAGCCCAAGCCCGCCGAAGAAAAGTGCGAATGGCGCAAGATCCGCCGCCATCACCCGCGTAAATGCGTCACCGAATCCGGCCTCGTCTGCCCCGCCGAACGTTGCAACGCGGCCAAGAAACCTACCCCCGCTCGCCCGTAATCAGCCGCGCTCCGCGGTTGAACGTCATATACTGAAACGCCCAGTGCACAAACACCTGCACCCGGTTCCGGAATCCCACCAGATACATGATGTGGATGAATAGCCACAGCATCCACGCCACCCAGCCCGACAGCTGAAACGTCCCAAAATCGGCAATCGCCTTCGCCCGCCCAATCGTCGCCAGATTCCCCTTGTTCACGTACGCAAACGGCGCGAACTCCCGTCCCAACATCACAGCCTCAATCGCGTCCGCCACATAGCGCCCTTGCTGCATCGCCACCGGCGCTACGCCCGGCAACGGCATCCCCTGCAGCGCCGCCATATCCCCCAATACAAACACCTCCGGCCGCCCCGGCAACCGGCACTTCGTCGTCACCACCACCCGCCCCGCCTTGTCCAATTCCGCGCCCAGCATCGCGCCCAATGGCGACGCCTTCACCCCAGCCGCCCACACCACCGTCCGCGCCGCAATCTGTTCCCCATTCGCCAACTTCACCCCCTCGGCATCAATCGAAGAGACCGCGATGCCCGTCCGCACCCGCACCCCCAGCGCCAATAACGATCGCTCCGCCGCCGCCCCCAAATGCTCCGGAAACGCCGTCAAAATGCGCGGCCCGGCCTCCAGCAACTGAATCCGCGCCTCCTCCGGCCGAAATGATCGAAAGTCCTCCTTCAGCGTATCGTTCGCAATCTCCCCCAACGTCCCGGCGAGTTCCACCCCGGTCGGCCCCCCGCCCACAATCAGGAACGTCAACAACGCCCGCCGCTTCTCGGCGTCCGGCTCCACCTCGGCTGCCTCAAACGCACTCAAAACCCGCCCCCGAATCGCCGTCGCATCCTCAATCGTCTTCAGCCCCGGCGCCGTCGCCTCCCACTCGTCGTGGCCGAAATAGTGATGCCGCGCCCCCGCCGCCACAACCAGGTAGTCATAAACCAACTCCTGCTCCCCCGCCACCAACACCCGCCGGTTGTCCAGGTCGAACCCGGTCACCTCGCCCATCACCGTCCGCACATTCTTGTACGGAGCCATCACCGACCGCAACGGCGCGCAGATATCCGCCGGCGACAATCCCCCAGTCGCCACCTGATACAGCAACGGCTGAAAGACATGGAAATTCCGCCGGTCCACCAGCGTCACCGCCACCCCGCGCAGCCGTGCCAATCGCTTCGCCACCGCCAACCCGCCGAACCCACCGCCGATAATCACAACATGTGCCATATAGATGTAGCCTACAACTCTACACGCGACATCTAACAGAGAATAGGCCCATGCGCGTCGAGTTCAAACCCGAAGGCATCCACCTCCCCTCCATCGATCTGTGGCTCGACCCCCGCGTCCCCGTGCCCGCCGCCTGGCTCTCCCACGCCCATTCCGACCACGCGCGCGGCCTCCACGAGACCGCAATCGCCACCGCCATCACCGGCCGCCTCTACCGACACCGCTGGCCCCTCCCCGCCAATCGAACCCAGCACCTCCTCACCCTCAACCCCGGCCAATCCATGGAATGGCGCGGCGCCACGCTCACCGCCCGTCAAGCCGCCCACATCCTCGGCGCCGCCCAACTGGAAATCGTCTACGAAGGCGAATGCCTCGTCTACACCGGCGATATCAAACGCCGCACCCCCATCTGCGGCTGGGAAACCCAGCCCATCCCCTGCGATCACCTCATCATCGAATCCACCTTCGGCCTGCCCATCTACCAGTTCCTGGAAGCCGCCGAAGCCCAAACAAGAATCGCCAACTTCGCCCGCGAATGCCTCGCCGCCGGCCAGACGCCCATCTTCCAAGGCTACGGCCTCGGCCGCGGCCAGGAGATCGCCCACACCCTCGCGCTCCACCAAATCCCCTGCCAGATCCACCATTCCATCGCCGCGCTGATCCCCTATTTCGAAGCCGAAGGCTACACGTTTCCCACTGAATCGGCTAGCGGCGCCATCCTCGTCACTCCCGGCCAGGAGGAAAAGGTCCCCATCCCGCCCGCTAAGCGCAAAACCGCCCTCGTCAGCGGCTGGGCCGCGCTCGACAACGCCCGCGCCCGCTCCAATGCCGACGTCCTCATCCCCTATTCCGACCACGCCGACTTCTCCGAACTCCTCACCCTCATAGCCGAATCGAACCCCGCGCAAATCGACATCGTCCACGGCTACGCCGCCCCGCTCGCCCACATCCTCCGCCAGCGCGGCTACAACGCCCGGGAGGCGCGGCTGTAATGGATGCGCTCGCCCAAACCGCCGAACGCGTCGCCGCCACCACCAGCCGCCGCGAGAAGATCGCCCACGTCGCCGGCTATCTCCAATCGCTCAACGACGCCGACCTCGCCCGCGCCGTGCTCTACCTCAGCGGCCGCCCCTTCCCCGCAACCGATCCCCGCAAGCTCTCCGTCGGTTACGCCACCATGCGCGCCGCCGTCGCCGCAGCCACCGGGTGGGACGCCGAAACACTCTCGCTCTGCTACCGCGAAGTCGGCGACAGCGGTGAGACCATCTCCCACCTCTGCCGCCCCATCACGAAATCGGAACCCCTGACGCTCGAACAAGCCGAGACCTACTTCGAAACACTCCGCAAAACCCGCCTCACCAAGGCCAAAATCGACCTGTTAACGTCGATCTTCCAAACCCACGCCGCCCCCGCCCTCAAGTTCTTCGTCAAAACCATCACCGGCAACCTCCGCATCGGCCTGCAAGAAAAGATGGTGGAAGAAGCTATCGCGCAAGCCACCGGCCAGCCCGCCGACGCCGTTCGCGCCGCCAACAACCGCGGCGGCAATCTGTCCGTCGTGGCCTTATCCGCCCGAGCCAATACGCTCGAATCCATCGTCGCCACCCTCTTCCACCCGCTCGACTTCATGCTCGCCCAGCCCATCGACGACACCAAGGACCTCGCCGACCCCGAAAACTGGATCGCCGAAGACAAGTACGACGGCATTCGTTCGCAACTTCACGTCGCGAATGGGAAAGTGAAACTCTTCACCCGCGGGCTCGAAGAAACAACCGACGCCTTCCCGGAAATCATCCTGGCCTTCACCAACCTGCCCGGCCCCCTGATTCTCGACGGAGAAATCCTCGCCACCAGCTTCCAACTCCTCCAACAGCGCATCGCCCGCAAGAAGGTGAGCGCAAAAATGATGGCGGAAATTCCAGTCCACTTCGTCGCCTACGATATCCTGATGCATCAGGGGGAACTCGTCTTCGATAGACCGCTGGAGCATCGCCGCCAACTGCTTGACAACCTGGGCCTCGCCCGAACCTCGCAACAGACGCCCCTGCAAACCCACGCCCAGATCGAAGCTCTCTTCACCGAGGCCCGCGCCCGTGGCAACGAAGGACTGATGCTGAAGCGCCGCGGCTCGCTC
>CANIFK010000598.1 GCA_947466555.1 Acidobacteriota bacterium
AGGAGCCGAAAGACAGAAATAGAGGGATGATCACGACCAGAACTGTATCCATGGGAGTGGGACCTTTTGGCGGGACCGCCCGCGGGAGGCGGGCGGCGGGGTGAGATTGGCCGATGTGAATTCCGGCGCTGGTTATCTATCGGCCATGGAAACAAAAAGCGAAAGATCAGATTATTCCGGTATCGGAAACTGTGGCGGAGACTTGTAGGCGGAGGGTGCCGGCGGGTTGGATGGATTGGCTGCGGCACCACTGGTAGGAGCCCGCTTCTGCGCTGAGTAATCAATCGGACTTTGCGACGATTTTGCGCGCTAATGGAGTGAGGGGATTTTATGCGCGCGTTCATTCTGGTATTGCTTGCAGGCGGGTGCGTGATTGCGCAGGGAGCGCGGGATCTCGGCGTGGAGATGACGGCGCCGCCGTTGCCGGACCAGCGGGCGCGGTGGGCGGTGGTGATTGGTGTCTCCTCGTATAAGTACGCGCCGCCAGCGGCGCAATTGAAGTACGCGCATCGGGATGCAGAAGAGTTCGCGCGGTTTCTGCGTTCGCCGCAGGGCGGGGGGCTGGCGGGTTCGCATGTGCGGTTGTTGACAGAGCAGAATGCGACAACGGGGGCGATTCGCGGGGCGCTTGGAAATTGGCTGCCGGCGGTGGCCGGGCCGAACGATGTTGTGTATCTGTTTCTGGCCGGGCACGCGGTGCGCGGGGAACAGAATGAGGGCTACTTTGTGGCCCACGACGCCGACCCGCAGAATCTGCACGCGACGGGGATTTCGTTTGCGGAGATCAACGCGGCGATCGGCGGACGGCTGCGGGCGTCGACGGTGGTGCTGATTGCCGATGCTTGCCACGCGGGGGCGATTGGGTGGGCGGCGGATCCGGCGAAGCCGTCGGACTTGCAAGGGGCGTTGGAGGCGATTGGCGCGCCGGACCGGAATGTATTGAAGCTGATGGCGTCGCGGTCGCGGGAGCAGTCCTTCGAAGACACGCGGTGGGGCGGTGGGCATGGGGCGTTCACGTTCGCGTTGTTGAACGGGCTGGGCGGGGCGGCGGAGCGGACGGCGGATGGGGTGATTCGCGCGGGGGAACTGCTGGACTACGTTTCGCGGGTGGTACCGGAGCAGACGGCGGCACGGCAGAATCCGCGGGTGGCGGGGAACTTTGAGGGATCGTTGGCGTTGGCGGTTTTGGCGGAGCGGCGGGCGTTGGCGGCGTTTGAACCGGCGACGCTACTTGTGCGTGGGGCGGCGGGGACACAGGTGTATGTGGACAACCGGTTTCACGGCGCGGTGCGGGCGGCGGGAGATTTGGTGATAGAGGGATTGCGGCCGGGGACGCGGCGGCTGGCTGTGGACGAGCCGGGCGGGGGCAGCTACGAGCACGAGTTGGCGTTGGCGGCGGGAGTGAACTCGTTGGATTTGGAAACGGCGCCGGAGTTGGCGTTGGCGCGGTTGGAACGGGTGATTGGCGGCGGGGACATGGACGCGGCGTGGGAGCGGTTTCGGGGGCAGGCTTGGACGGAGGCGCAGAGGCCGGCGGCGGCGGCTCGGATGGCACGGGCGTTGGAGGAGAGCGGGCAGGCGTGTGTGGCGGACTATGTGCAATCGAACACGGTGGGGTTAAAGGCGGGAATGTTGCAGCGGGCCGCTACGGCGTTCCGGTTGTTGGAGACATTGCGGCCCGGGGAGCCGTTGATCCGGGCGCGGGCGCTGTTCTGCCAGGCGCGGGCGGAGATTGCTGTTGGCAAATTGGCGGAGGCGGAAGAGAACTTGCGGCGGTCGTTGCAGATCGATGCGAACTTCGCGTGTTCGTACAATGCACTGGGCGTGGTGCTCCAGCGGCAGAGCCGGTTGGCGGAGGCGAGGGCGGCGTTCGACCGGGCGCGGCAGTTGACGCCGAACTGGGCGCTGCCGCCGTTGCAGATTGCGCAGATGCTGATCAGCGCGGGCGAAACGGCGCGGGCGTTGCCGTACCTGGAAGAGGCGGCGCGGCTGTTCCCGAAGGCGACCGGGATTCAGTGGTCGCTGGCGCGGCTGAACCGCGTGCTACGGCGGCCGGAGGCTTTCCTGGCGGCGGCGCGGGCGACGTTGGCGGCGGACGCGAACTATGCGCCGATCTATAGCGAATTGGGGCTGTTCCACGAAGCCAACGGGAACATGGCGGAGGCGGCGGAGGCCTATAACGCGTATTTGACGCTGGCGCCGAATCTGGTGGATTCGAATCAGGTGCGGGAGCGGGTGCAGAAGTTGCGGAAGCCGGGGCCGAGTTTGCGGCGGCCGTAGCGTGGGGTGGTCTATCGGTCGCGGAGACGGTCGAAGACGCGGCGGTCGCGCTTGGCGGGGTGGCCTTCCCAGCCGGTGGCCACTTGCGCATTGGTTTTGCGCTCTTCGGCTGCTTTGGCACGGGCGGTGCGGCTGGAGTCGGTTTCGGCGTGGAGGGCGGGGCCTAGTTTGTGGCGGCCTTAGCAGTGCTCCAGAAACGGTCGATGACGTGGCGGTGGCGCTTGGAGGGGCGGCCTTCCCGGCCGGTGTCGATTTGCGCCATGGTCTTGCGCGCTTCGGCTGATTTGACGCGGGCGGTGCGGCTGGCGTCGTTTTCGGCGTAGTGGGCTTCAGCGGTGGCGGGGGTGGGTTATCGGCCGCGGAAACGATCGATGACGCCGCGGTCTCGCTTGGAGGGGCGGCCGTCCCGCCCGGTGTCGGTTGGGCTGTGGCATTGCGCTCTGACGGTGTTGGATTATCGGCCGCGGAAACGGTCGATGACGCGGCGGTCGCGCTTGGAGGGGCGGCCTTCCCAGCCGGAATCCACTTGCGCATTGGCTTTGCGCTCTTCGGCCGCTTTGGCGCGGGCGGCGCGGCTGGCGTCGGTTTCGGCGTAAAGGCCTTGGGCGATGGCGGAGGAGCCGCGCAGTTCGCTGAGTTGAAGGACGGAGACGATGAATTCGCCGGCTTCGTTTTTGATGGTGAGCGAATCGCCCTCGCGCACTTCGCGGGCGGGTTTGGCGACGTGGCCGTTGGAGGTGATGCGATTGAGATCGCAGGCCTTGGCGGCCAAGGCGCGCGTTTTGAAGAAGCGTGCCGCCCACAACCACTTGTCCATACGCATGGGTTTCATTTTCTCATGCCGGGGCGCATCCCCTATACTTTGAAGCTATGCGTATCCTACTCATCACGTGTGCCCTGCTGGTGCCGCTGTTCGCGCAACAGCCCGGGGAAGCCAAAAAGAAAGGCCCTCCCGGGCCGCCCAAGAACCTGAAGGTTTTGAAGCCCGACACCAACATTCGCAAGGTGATGACGGAGTACCGTCTTTCGCTCGGTGTGCAGTGCACCGGTTGCCACGTGCAGGGCGACTTTGCCAGCGATGAGAACAAGCACAAAGATGTGGCGCGGAAGATGATCACGATGACGGAAGAGATCAACGCGAAGTTCGGCGACGGGAAGGTGCATGTGACCTGCTTCACCTGCCATCGCGGAGACGAGCATCCGGCGAAGGACGTGCCGATGCCGCCGCCGCCCACGCCCGGCGCGCCGAAGCCCTAATCGGCTTCGGGAATCAGGCCGTTCAGATAGCCTGGTTCGCGCGTGAAGATCGGGATTTCTTTATCGATGGTAAAGCCATTCGCGGCCGGGTGCACGACCCGGCCGCGTTTGAAATCGGCGGGCCACTTGGCCCAGTTCTCACCCTTGGCGTGGAGCAGGTCGTGTTTTTCGGCGGCGGATTTACCGAGTAATTCATCGTGCGTGTAGTGCGTGGACGCGAGCATGTTCAAGCTGTTGCGAGTGGCGTCGGCCTGGCGCCAGAGGAAGTAGCGCTCCACTTCGCGGCGGTTGGGGATGGCGAAGACGCGGGCGTCGAAGGCGGCGTAGGCGGCGTTGGCGTAGGCGCGGTGGAAGCCGGCGGTGAAGAGGCTGGCGGTGATGGAGGCGATCTTCTGGACGGAGCCGTCGAACCACATGCGGGAGTCGTCACGGCCGAAGTCGGACATGAGGAAGGAGTACTCGTCGCTTTGGCCGTAGGCGAGGGCGAAGCCCGCCATTTGCGTGGCGACGAAGAGGGCGGCGGCGTCGAGGGCGTCGGCTAACGGGCGGGAGTAGGGACGCTCCAAATGTTTGGTGAAGGTGTGGAAGCCCTTTCCGTCGACGCGAATCACGACCCAGGTTTTTCGCGGCAACAGGACGCGC
>CANIFK010000599.1 GCA_947466555.1 Acidobacteriota bacterium
ATTTAGTTGTGATTGGAAGCGGCCCCGGCGGGTACTCCGCCGCCATTCGCGCCGGTCAATACGGACTGAAGACCGCACTCATCGAGAAGGACCCGAAGCTGGGAGGGACGTGCCTGCACGTGGGCTGTGTGCCTACGAAGGCGCTGTTGCACACGGCCGAAGTTTGGGACTACTTCACCCACCCGGCCGAGCAGGGCTTGTCCTGCGAGAACCCGCAGTTGAACCTGCCGGCGGTGATGAAGCGCAAGCAGGACATCGTGGACCGGCATGCCAAGGGCATTACGGGCCTGATGCGGAAGAACAAGGTCGAGGTCATTGCCGGGTTCGCGACGCTGCAGGGCGGCGGGCGGATCAACGTCCAGACCCCCGAGGGTGTCCGGACGATTGAGGCGAAGAATATCCTGATCGCCACGGGCTCGGAAGCCCGTATGATTCCGGGCCTGGAGCCAGACAACGAGTTCATCCTGACCAACGTGGAGATCCTGAAGCTGCAACAGGTGCCTGGGTCCTTGGCCATCATTGGCGCGGGCGCGGTTGGCACCGAGTTTGCCAGCATCTTCAAGCGGTATGGCTCCAACGTGACCGTTCTCGAAATGCTGCCGCGGCTGGTGCCGGTGGAAGACGAGGAAGTTTCCAAGGAACTGGAACGCTGCTTCCGCAAAGCGGGCATCCGGTGCGAGACGGGCGCCAAGGCGAGCGACATTCAGCGCACGGGCACGGGCGTTTCGTTGAACGTCACGCTGGCCAATGGCAAGGTGGAGCAGCTGGTTGTCGACAAGCTCCTGATCGCCGTGGGCCGGAAGCCGAACACGGATCGCATCGGCCTCGAGAATGTTCCGGGCGTGCAGGTGGACCGCGGCTTCATCAAAGTTGGTCCCGATCAGCAGACCGGTGAGCCGGGCGTTTACGCCATCGGCGACGTTGTGGCGGGGACGCCGCAGTTGGCCCACGTGGCGACGGCCGAGGGCATGATCGCGGTGGCCGCGATTGCCGGCAAGGCGTTCACGCCGATCAACAAGAACCGTATTCCGGGCGCGACCTACACGGAGCCGGGCATCGGTTCGGTGGGCATGACGGAAGCCCAGGCGCGCGCGGCCGGGCACGATGTGAAGATTGGCAAGTTCCCCTTCATGGGCAACTCCAAGGCGACGATCCTGGGGCATCACGAAGGCTTCGTGAAGGTCGTCAGCGACGCGAAGTATGGCGAGATCCTGGGCGTCCACATCATCGGACCGCACGGCTACGAACTGATTGCCGAAGCGGTGGCGGCGATGGAAGCCGAGGCGACCGTTGATACGATGATCAACACGATCCATGCGCACCCGACCCTGTACGAGGCTCTCGGGGAGGCGTTCAACGCCGTCTACGGGCAGGCGATCAACTTCTAAATTCCCGAATGATTGTTACCGCTCCAGCACGCCTCTGCGAAGCGCGCGACCTTGGTCGTATGCGCTGGGCGGAGGCGTATGCGTTGCAGCAGGAGTTGAGCGAGCAGCGCAAGCGGCAGGAGATCGGCGATCAACTGCTGCTGGTGGAGCATCCGCATGTGGTGACGATGGGCCGGAACGGGCACATGAGCAACCTGATTGCGGGAGAAGAGATTCTGGCGCGGACGGGGATCGACTTCCACCACACCAATCGCGGCGGGGACGTGACGTATCACGGACCGGGGCAGTTGGTGGGGTACCCGATTCTGGATCTGAACGATTGGAAGCGGGACGTGCATGCCTATGTGCGCGCGGTGGAAGACGTGATCATCCAGACGATCGGGCAGTTCGGCCTGCAGGGTGGGCGCGTTGAAGGCGCGACCGGCGTGTGGGTGGACGGGGCGAAGATCTGCGCGATTGGGGTCCATATCAGCCGCTGGGTGACGTCCCACGGATTCGCGCTGAATGTGGAAACGGATTTGCAATATTTCCAATACATCATCCCTTGCGGGCTCACCTTGCCGGTGACGTCCATGAGGGCACTCGGCGTGGGCGCCAGTATGGCCGAGGTTAAGCTGGCGCTGCGTCAACAGTTCGCAAAAGTTTTTGGTTACGAAACGGAGAAACAGGCATGTCTGATGTCGTAATGCCCCAGATGGGCGAGAGTATTGTCGAGGGTACGCTGACGCGCTGGCTGAAGAAGGTCGGCGACAAGATTGAGCGTGACGAGCCGTTGTTCGAGATTTCGACGGACAAGGTGGACACCGAGATTCCTTCGCCCGAGGCCGGCGTGCTGAGCGAGATTCTGGTGCAGGAAGGGCAGACGGTTGCCATCAACACGGTAGTGGCTCGGATTGGGAGTGGGGCGGCCGCGGCTGCGCCTGTTGCGGCTCCGGCTCCTGCTCCTGTGGCTGCGCCGGCTCCGGTGGCTCCGCCGCCTCCCGCGCCCGCTCCTGTGGCGGCTCCTGCTCCGGTTGCGGCTGCTCCCGTTGCTCCGCCTCCGCCGCCGCCGCCGGCTCCGGCTGCTCCGGTGGTTGAGGACCTGGGCCCGTTGTCTCCGCTGGTGCGGAAGATGGCGCGCGAGAACGATGTGGACCTTACGTCGGTGACCGGTACGGGCGCCGGCGGTCGGATTACCAAGGACGATGTGCAGGCTGTGATCGGCACGCCGGCTCCGGTTGCTCCGGCTCCTGTGGCGGCTGCTCCGGCTCCTGTGGCTGCGCCGGCTCCGGCTGCGGCTCCCGCTTATGCTCCGCCGCCTCCGCGTACGGAAGCCGCGAAGATCCGCGTGGAACCGATGTCGACGATGCGGAAGAAGATCGCCGAGCACATGTCGCATTCGATGCATACGGCGGCGCATGTGACCACGGTTCACAAGGTGGACATGACCGCGGTGGCCAAGATCCGCGAGAAGTCCAAGGCGGCTTTCCAGGCGCAGTATGGTTTCAGCCTGACGTTCCTGCCGTTCGTGGCCGCGGCGACCTGCAAGGCGCTGCGTGAGTTCCCGATCCTGAACGCTTCGATTGACGGGACGAACATCCTGTACCACAACGACATCAACCTGGGCTTCGCGGTGGCGCTGGATAACGGCAGCGGCCTGATTGTTCCGGTGGTGGCGAATGCCGATGAGAAGAACGTGACGGGCTTGCAGCGGTCGATCGTCGACCTGGCGGCGCGGGCGCGTTCGCGGCAGTTGAAGCCGGATGAGGTGAAGGGCGGGACGTTCGCGATTACGAACTTCGGTTCGTTTGGCAGCGTGTTCGCGACGCCGGTGATCAACCAGCCGAACGTCGGCATCCTGGGCGTGGGCACGGTGGAGAAGACGCCGGTGGTGATCAACGACGCCATCGCGATTCGCTCCATCTGCTACCTGGCGCTGACGTTTGACCACCGCCTGATCGATGGCGCGCTGGCCGATATGTTCACGGGCCGCGTGAAGCAGCTGCTGGAGAACTGGACGGATTCGGTTCTCTAGTTTTTCGGGTTCGTTTGTGGAAAGGGCCACCCTTGGCGGGGTGGCCCTTTTTGCGTCATACGGTACGTTTTACGGAAAAAAATGAGGTGTCTGACACCATATTATTGCGATTGTTTGACGGGGCGGAGGAGGAGCCAGAGGGTGCCGGGGGTGGTGCCGTCTTCGCGGAGTTCGAAGCCTGCGTCCTTCGTTCGGCCGGCCCACCAGTCGCGGCCTCGGGTGCCTCCGTGGGTTAACAGCGGGCCGAAGGCGAACTTGGCCCAACGGTCGTTGCCGACCAGGATTAGCAGGAAGTCGCCGTTGGGTTTTAGGACTCGGCGGACTTCAGATAGGGCTTTGGTGATGCCGTCGCGGTTTAGGTGGTCTACCGCGTAGGCGCTCACGACAGCATCGAAGCTTGCCGGTTCGTAGGGGAGCTTGCGCATGTCGGCGGTTTCGACCTTGGCGCGGTTGGAGACGCCGGCGGTTTCGAGGTTCTTGTGGAGCAGTTGTTGGGGGGTGTCGGTGTGGCCGAAGTGGTGATTGAAGGATTCGCCGAATTCGTCGGTGGCGACTACGGTGGCGTTGGGCCGGGCGTTGAGGACCATTATCGTCGAGCGGCCGGTACCGGCTCCGATGTCGAGCACTTGGCCGGTGCCGGTGGCGAGGAATGATTGGGTGGGGAGGGCGGGGGCTTGGTTGACGCGGAGGCCGAACTGCATCAGCAGGAAGACTGTTGTGGCCCAGAGGGCGAGGAGACCCAGGAGTATTCTCGGCCACTTGGACCAGGCGCGGAGG
>CANIFK010000600.1 GCA_947466555.1 Acidobacteriota bacterium
CACGGCGATTTGCCCGGACCAGGGCGTTAGCTCCGGCAGCCAGGGACATCCGACGCAGTTCGGCGCGGGTGCGTTGCGGACGGCGTTGGCGACGGCGCGCGAGGCGCTGGTGAAGCTGGCGTCCGATCAGCTGGGCATTCCGGTGGACGGCCTGATGGTGGATAACGGCGTCGTGATGTCCAAAACGGACCGCACGAAGAGCATCAGCTACGGCCGATTGATTGGCTCCAAGAAGATCAACGTGGCGCTGAACGCGCGGGCCACGGTGAAGGACCCGAACGCCTACACGGTGTTGGGCACTTCGGTGCCGCGCTACGATGTGCCGCCGAAGGCGACGGGGCAGTTTGAGTACGTTCACAACATCCGCCTGCCAGCGATGATTCACGCCAAGGTTGTGCGGCCGCCGGCGGTGGGCGCGAAGGTGATCAGCGTGGACGAGAGCTCGGTGAAGTCTTTGCCGGGGAATGTGAAGGTCATCGTCCGCCGCGACTTCGTGGCTGTTGCCGCCGATACGCAGTGGGAGGCGATGAATGCCGCCGATGCGTTGGTGGTGAAGTGGTCGGCCGGCGACAAGCTGCCGAACATGGAAACGGTGTACGGCGATATGCGGAAGATGCCGTCGCGCGACGCCTATGCGGTGTTGGCGCCGGATGTGGACGCGAAGTTGAAGGCGGCTGCGAAGGTGTTCAAGGCCACCTACTTCCATCCGTTCCAGATGCACGGTTCGCTGGGCACTTCGTGCGCGGTGGCCGATGTGAAGGGGACCGGGGCGAATACGACGGCGACGGTGTGGTCGTCTTCGCAAGGCATTTACCCGCAGCGCGACAGTCTGGCGCTGATTCTGGGCACGGCGAAGGAAAACATTCGCTGCATCTTCGTGGAAGGCTCCGGCTGCTACGGCTTGAACGGCGCCGACACGGTGGCCTACGACGCGGCGGTGATTTCGCAGGTGACTGGGCGCGCGGTGCGCTTGCAGTACTCGCGGCGGGACGAGATGACGGCGGCCGAGAGCTACGGGCCGGCGTACGTGATCGACCTGCAGGCGGGCGTGGACGACAAGGGCCAGATGACGGCTTGGGACTACCAGGCGTGGACGTTCAGCAAGGGTAACCGGCCGAACGCGACGACGCCGGGGAACATCTTCAGCGGCGGGCTGCTGGGCTTTGCGGCGCCGGCGATTGCGCCGACGACGACGCCCACGGTGCCGACGACGTTCAGCAACAACGCCAATGTGGCTCCGCCCTACGGGATGGGCTGCGTGGGCGGATCGTGTTCGAGCACGGGCAACGTGCAGAGCGAACGGATTCTGACGAAGACGATTTTCTCTCCCTTCTACACGGGTCCGCTGCGTTCGCCGAACCGCTTGCAGAACACGTTCGCCAATGAAAGCTTCATCGACGAAGTGGCGGCGGCGCTGGGGCAGGATCCGGTGCAGTACCGGGTACGGCACTTGACCGATTCGCGGCTGATCGACGTTCTGAACGGGGCGGCGCGGCTGGCGAAATGGGAAACGCGTCCTTCGCCGAAGCCGGGTAACCCGAAGACGGGCGTTGTGACGGGACGTGGCGTATCGATTGTTTTCTACGAAGGAAACAACGGGTACGGCGGCATGGTGGCCGAGGTAACGGTGGACCAGAGCACCGGCAAGGTGGCCGTGACGAAGATGTTCCTGTCGAACGACTCCGGACCGGTGTCGAACCCCGACGGGCTGCGCAATCAGATGGAAGGCGGGGCGATGCAGGGCATGAGCCGCGCGCTGTTTGAGGAAGTCCGGTGGGATGAGACGTCGATCACGTCGACCGATTGGCGGCGGTTCCCGGTGTACAAGTTCGGGGACGTGTTGCCGGTGATTGAGACGGTGCTGATTGACCGCAAGGACAAGGAGCACATGGGCGCCGGGGAAACCATCATCACGGTGGTGGCCGGTGCGATTGCGAACGCCATCTTTGACGCGACGGGCGCGCGGGTGCGGCAGGTGCCGTTCACGCAGGACCGGGTGCTGGCGGCGTTGGCGGAGCGGAAGTAAGT
This sequence comes from Acidobacteriota bacterium, assembly GCA_947466555.1. Lineage (GTDB taxonomy): Bacteria > Acidobacteriota > Terriglobia > Bryobacterales > Bryobacteraceae. The sequence goes on from CANIFK010000600.1 coordinate 2,029, forward strand.
TCCGTTTGGTTTGATCGTGAGAAGGGCCCGCTTCGGCGGGCCTTTTTCTGTTTTGCCCTTTTGTAGACTGAGACCTTTTGTAGACTGAGACGATGATCCGCCGCCGCGCGCCCGGTTACATGACCGAAGACTTGGAACTGCAGGTGACCGGCGGGCCGGCGAGGTACACGTCGCGAACCGGCGGGCCGGTTGACCACGTCCTGCTGCGCACGAGCGAGGGTGAGGTGATGGGCTACATTTACGTCAACGACGACGATGATGCGGCGGGGTGGCAACCGCAGGCCGGGGCCAGCCCGGAGGCGCAGAACCACGCGGCGTTGTGGATGATCACACTGCGCGAATGTAAGCAACGGGGGCTGAAGCCGCGGGCGGCACTGGACGAGATTCTGGGCACGACACATCCGGGCTCCTACGTTGTGGCGGGATCGCTGGGGCGGTCCGAATCCCTGGGCGCACTTCAGGAGCTGGCTGGCAGGCAGGAGCCGCCGGAATGAACTACTGCGCGCGGAGCGGATTTCTGGTGGGGCCGCAGTATTCGATTCCGTCCGACGCGACGGAGGTGGGGGTGGAGGGGTTGCCGACGATCGGGTGTAATCGGCTTCGTTGCGCGCGTTGTGGCGTTGCGGTGCGGAACACGATTGACCCGCCCCTTCCCGCCCGGCGCTATTTCTGCCGCTGCAGTCATTGGAGCGAGGCCGATCTACAGGCGCTGGAGGACGATGACGCGGAGTCGTTTCGTTCGTCCCCGGCCGTGGCGTGGCGATGTCAGGGGCATCCACCGATCGGGTTGCCCCACGATATCGATGGCACCGTCGTACGGTCGCAGGCCGAATTGATTGCCCTGACATCCCGCGCCCTGGAGGGTGAGTTGCCGCCGCGCGCGCGCCCGGCCGACGTGAAGCATGGCACGTGGCTGCACCGGTTGCATGCGCGGCTGAGCGGGGAGGATGCGGCGGCAGTGGCGAATGTCGTTGTTGAGAGCCTGGCGGCGCCGGACGCTGGCGTGCGGGCGAGGGCGCTCCACTTCTTCGTGGGCATCGCACACGAGCCGGCGCGCATCCGGTTGGTTGCCCTGCTTGCGGGGCAGCGCGCGCTGTTTGCGGGGAGTGAGGAGGCGACGGCTTGGCGCGTGCTTGCGCCGATGGTAGCTGAGGAGGGGCCGGCCAGAGAGTTGGCGCGGGCTGAGGCGCTTGGCGGGCGGGGATGCGGCGCGTTGTTCGATGCGCTGGCGGCGGGGGACACAGAGTGGTTCCTTCTGAACAGCCGGCAGATGGCGGGCGCCAACGCGGCGCGGGCGGAGGAGGTATTCGATAGCTTCTTGCGGACGCCGGAGGAGGGCTATGCGCAGACGGAGGCTTGGCACGCGGCACGGGACCGGGTACGGGCGACGATCGCCGAAATGAGCACGCTGGAGGAGGCTTTGGCAGCGACGCGGTGTCCGCTGGTGACGTGGGACTGCAACGAGATCTACCGCGTACGGCTGCGGCTGTTTGCCACGTCGGATAGCGGCGCGATGCTGATGAAAGCCGGCGACGTGGAGCCCAGGGAACTGGAGCTTTGGAACGAGCGGGCGCGGGGGTGCGGGGGGCGAGTCGGTGGGTCGCATACGCACGCCGAGGTGGTCTGGCTGTTTGAGGACGATGACTGCGGGATTTGGACCAAGTCCCGCCGGGTGGTTCGCGGTGATCGACACCGGCTACTACTGCAGGGGAGCTATGTGGCCACGTGTGAGATTGCGCGGATTACTTCGTTCATCAATGCGACACCGGAGGCGGTGCATCGGGGTGTTCGATGCACGCTCAACAGTGGGCGGGAGATCCTCATTCACGAAGAACACGACGATGATCCGCCGTCGGATCCCGACTACAGCGGGGAGGCGGTGGCGTGGGAATCGGAGTGGGTGTGGAACCTGAGCGGGGATCTGGCCACGTTTCTGGGCGTTCCCTGTACGGACCGTCACGGCGTGATATCGAATTCCCGTGAACTTGAGGTGCGCGCGGCGGTGCTGGCGTTCGCTGACTCGCTGGCGGGTATCGATTCAGGCGCGCCGGCCTGCTGTGAGTTCACGAGTTATGACCGCGAAGATCTTAGGCTGCAGTGGGCGCCGGAGGGTGGTGTTTTGACTCTCTCTTTGCGCCGGGAGGAGCGAAC
>CANIFK010000601.1 GCA_947466555.1 Acidobacteriota bacterium
ACTGCTTTGGGCGAGGGCGCTTTCGTAGAAGATCCCGTAGACGGCGATGGTGGCTCCAGCCATATTGAGGCTCCTATTCGGGGGCGACGACTTCAGCGACGTGGGCGGGGATGTCGATGGTGGTGATGTGCAGGGAATCTCCGGTGAGGACGCCGGAGACATCGGCGCTGTGGCCGGCGTGTTCGGGGAGGCCGACGAAGTCCTGATTGTCGATTTTGTAGACGTGGCCGTTATCGACGAAGACGTATTGGGCGCCGCCCTTAATACAGAACATCGTGCATTCGCGGTCGGATAGCTTGAGGCCGGTGGCGAAGTCCCGTTTGCGGTGGGTGGCGCCGCACATGCTATCGCTGATCTTGCCGGGCCAGGACTGTTTCGTTTCTGTTTTGACAACTGCAGGGTTCATGGCATTTGGAAGAGCATGTGGAGGGCCACCGGGGAATCGTTGTGAAGATGGGGCGCTGACCGTTCGAGCGCGGCGGGGAACGGTCAGTTGGCCGTATTTGGTCAGCTACTGCGCATGGCAGAAGGAGAGTAGATCGACGTTGAGCTGGTCCTGGTGGGTGGAGCAGAGACCGTGGGGCGCGCCTGGGTAGACGATGAGCGAGGAGGTGGGAATGAGCTTGGCGGTGAGGTGGGCGGAGACGGTGATAGGGACGATTTGATCGGCGTCGCCATGGATGATGAGGGTGGGGAGTTTTATCTGGGCGAGGTCGAGGGTGAAGTCGGTTGCCGAGAAGGCTTCAATGCAGGCATAGGTGGCGTGGTAGCTGGCCTGCATGCCCTGGAGCCAGAAGGATCTGCGGAGGCCCTCGGTGATCTGGGTGCCGTAGAAGGAATCCGGGAGGCCGAGGAAGAATTCAGAGCGATCGGCGTGGACTTTGGCGCGGATGCCGTCGAAGTTGGCTAGCGGGAGGCCGTTGAGCAGGAACGGCGTGACGGAGCCGATGAGCGCGACTTTGGCGACGCGTTTGGGGCCATGGTGGCTGATGTAGCGGGCGACTTCGCCGCCGCCGGTGGAGTGGCCGATGAGGATGGCGTCGTTGATATCGAGGTAGTTGATGAGGCTGGCGAGATCGTCAGCGTAGGTGTTCATGTCGTTGCCGAGCCAGGGTTGGGAGGAGCGGCCGTGGCCGCGGCGGTCGTGGGCGATGCAGCGGAAGCCGTTGTTGGCGAGGAACTCCATCTGGCTGTCCCAGGCGTCGGCGGAGAGGGGCCAGCCGTGGCTGAAGAGGATGGGCTGGCCGGCGCCCCAATCCTTGTAGTAGATGCTGGCGCCGTCTTGTGTGGTGAATGTGGACATGCCGATTTGGGGTGCATGTGATGGGCCATTGGCTTGCAGGGGGAGAGAGTATGAAGAAGCCATTGATTTATCCAGAAGTTGTGAAGCGGGAGAAGGGAATGGGGCCGGGGTCCGGCGGGCAGTCCGGAGACACGCAGGGGTTGCCGGAGGAGGCGGAAGCTGATTCGGAGAGCGTGACCGAGCTGGTGGAAGAGGGGCAGTACGAGGAGGCGGAGGTGATTGACGGAATGGAGGAGGTTTCCGAGGTGCGGACTCGGCAGGTGCCGGAGGATGATGTGCCGTTGGAGTATCGGAATCAGGACTGAAAGTTTCGGTTCTTTTTTGCGGGTTCAGGCGTATACTGGGCCCGGATGGGGACTTGCCGCCAGCGAGGCCGCAAGGAAAGAGGCTAACGCTCCCGAGGGAGGGTAGCCGTATGAAACGGACCGTGTTTTTGTGTATCGTGCTGGCGATGTTGTTTGCGCAGCGGACCAGCGGTACGGAGTTGGGCTTTGTTCCGAATGTGGGACAGGCCGCCGAGGAGGTGGCGTTCGTCGCGCACGGCAAGCGGGCGGCGGTGCTGTTGACGCGGGCCGGGATGGTGGTGAGCGGGGAGCGGGGCGGGATGTCCCTGCGATTGGCGGGCACGAGTGGCGCGCCGGCGGTGGAGGCGAGCCAGCGGCTTTCGGGGACGGTGAATTACTTCCCTGGGGCGAACCAGCGGGCCTGGCGGACGGGTGTGCCGCGGTATGGACGGGTGAGCTATTTCGGCGTTTATCCAGGCGTTGATGTGACCTGGTATGGACGCGGGCGGCAGTTGGAGTATGACTTTGTGGTGGCGGCTGGGGCGGATCCTGGGCGGATCGTTTTGGAGGTGGGCGGGGTGTCATCCGCGACCATTGATGGGGCCGGGGATTTGGTTCTGGTGGCCGCTGGCGTGGAGATGCGGCAGCATCGGCCGGTGGTGTATCAGGACTATGGTGAGCGGCGTGTGATGGTTGATGGAAGGTATGTTTTGCGGGGGCGGGAGGTGTCGTTCGCCATCGGCCCGTATGACCGCGGGCGGGCGCTGACGATTGACCCGCTGTTGGGATATTCGACGTATTTGGGCGGGAATGAGGAGGAGGACGCGACGGCGGTGGCGGCGGATGGGTCGAGCTACGTGTATGTGACGGGATCGACGACGTCGACGGACTTTCCGATTTCGGCGGGGGCCTATCAGGGATCGAAGCGGCCGGGCGCGGCGCAGGTGTATGTGACCAAGATTGAGCCGGACAGCGAGACGCTGATTTATACGGCGATTCTGGGGGTGGGGAGCAGTGTGGGGATCGCCGCGGATGCGAGCGGGAGTGCGTATGTGACGGGTGCGCAGAAGGGCGATTTTCCGGTGACGATGACGGTGGCGGCGGTGGGGGCGGGGTCGTATATTGCCAAGCTCAGTCCCGATGGGACGAAGCTGGTTTACGGGGCACTGTTGAACGGTGCGGCGTCGGCGACGGCGATTGCGGTGGATGGGAACGGGGCGGCGTTTGTGACGGGAACGACGGGGCGGACGTTGCCGACGACGGCGAACGCCTATCAGCGGGCGTTTCCGGGGACGGCGAGTTCGACCGGGTTTGTTGCGAAGCTGAACCCCGATGGGAAGGCGTTTGGGTACATCACGTATTTGGGTGGAGTCGCGTCGCCGGCGGGTGTCACTTTGCGGGCGATTGCGGTGGATGGGAGCGGGAACGCGTTTGTGACCGGGAATACGCGGGCGGCGGATATGGCGACGACTTCGAATGCGCCGCAGCCGAGGATTGGCGGGGCTGTGGATGACGCGTTTCTGTTCCAGTTGAACGCGGCGGGGTCGGGCGTGGTGTTTGGGACGTACCTGGGTGGCGTAGGGTCGGACTGGGGCTACGGCGTGGCGCTGGATGGGGCGCGGAATATCTACGTGGGTGGCCATACGACAGGGGCGGCGTTTCCGACTACGGCCGGGGCTTTAAAGCCGGCGGTGGCCGGGTTTGGCGGAGCGGGGTGGGTAGTGAAGTATGGGGCGGATTATAAGATCGCCTATTCGACGTATGTGGCCGATGTGACGTCGCTGCGCGGGTTGGCGGTGGACGGTTCCGGGAACGCGTATGTGGCGGGGGAGGCCTCTTTTGTGTCCACGTTGCAGACGACGCCGGACGCGATCAAGGCTCGCGTGGATCGCAATGCGGATGGGGCGCAGGCGTGGGTGGCGAAGTTGGACCCGACGGGCGGGCGGCTGATTTACGGGACGTATTTTGGCGGGAGCAAGGACGAGACGTGCGCGGGGATTGCGGTGGATCCGGACGCGAGTTTGTACATTTCGGGCGAGACGTTTTCGACCGATATTCCTGTATCGTTTGACCCGGTGCAGCGGACGCATGATCCGGACTTGAAGACGCGGGACACGTTCGTGACGCAGATCGCCGAGCCGCCGTGGTTCGACGCCGGGCACGTTGCGAATGGCGCGAGTTTCCAGGGCGGGGCGGTGGCGGCTGGCGAGATCATCACGATCTACGGCTTTGCGTTGGGGCCGAAGGTTTTGAAGACCTATACGATTACCGGGGGGAAGTTTGACACGTATCTGGGGCGGACGCGGATCACGTTTGACGGCGTGCCGGCGCCGGTGATTTACGCCAGCTGGGGACAGACGAGCGTGGTGGTGCCGTACTCGGTGGCGGGGAAGCGGTCGACGGAAGTTGTGGTGGATTACAAGGGGCGCCGGAGCGCGCCGGTGACGCTTTCGGTGGTGGATTCGGCGCCGGGTATTTTTACGGCGGCGAATTCGGGGAGCGGGCAGGGGGCGATTCTGCTGGAGAACTACGCGGTGAACGGGGCGGGGAATCCGGTGGCGCGGGGGCGGGCGGCGATGGTGTTTAT
>CANIFK010000602.1 GCA_947466555.1 Acidobacteriota bacterium
ACTGCCCCCACCACACAGCTCCGCCCATCCACCAGCCGCACCGTCGCCGTCCCATCCGCGCCCAATTCCAACTCGCTCCCCAGCGCCGGCAACGCCACCGCCCGATCTCCGCCAGTAACAGGATCCAGGTAATGCACCGCCGCCGGCTCGGCGCCCAGCAAAACCAGCCTGTCCACCGCCGTCGAAAACCCGGCATCCACCACGCGGTACGGCAGCGCAGTCTCTCCCCAAGCCGCCACGGCCATCAAGACAAGTAAGCTTTTCCGCACCACGCCCCCTACTCCACCCGCCCCCGCGCATCCACCGTCCAAACGGCCTCCACCGAATCCCCGCGCACCCCAAACATCCGGTCATACAGATTCACACTCGGATCGCAATGCGGAACAATAAACTCCACCCGATCCCCCAACGCAACCTTCCGCGCCGAATTCTCCAAAAAGAACCGCCCATGCTCATCCCCGGAGAAAGCAAACAAAGACCCCGGATACGCCCGCGCCTCCGCCGGAAAAGGCTTGTCCGTAGCAATGGCCTTGAAACCGGCATCCACAATCGCCAAATCCGCCGTCGGCTTACTGTACACCGTGGTCAACACAAACAACGTATTCACAAAGTCCGAATAAAACGCGTTCCCATCCGCGCCCCCAATCCGGTTATAGTCAATATCCATAAACAGGAAACTACCCGGCTGTAACTCCGTAATCCCGTCAATATGAGAATCGATGTTATAAGTCCCCGTAGAACCCCCACTCAACCAATCACAACGAATCCCGGCTTTCGACAACAAAGCCCGCGTCTCCACCGCCAACCCCATCGCCTCTTCCGACCCCTTCTTCCGCTCCGCAAACCCATAAATATGCGCACAATGCCCCGCATACGCCTGAATCCCGGCAAACTCCAAATGCGGCATCCCCACCAACTTCTCAACAAACCCGACAGCCGAAGACCCCGGCATCACCCCCGTCCGGTTCGTAACATTCAAATCCACCGCGACGCGTAAACGAACACCCGCCACCCCAGCCGCCAAATTCAAATCGGCAAGGTTCCCCAGATCATCCGCCACAAAAATGGTCTCCGGCCTCGAAGCCGCCAGCGCCACCGCCCGCTCCACCCGGTACCGTCCCACCATCGGCGTAGTAATCAACAACCCGCCCACGCCCAAAGCCGCTAACGCCTCCGCCTCCCCGATCTTCGCCGTGCAAGCCCCCACCGCCCCCGCGGCGACACACATGCGCGCAATCTCCGCACACTTATGCGACTTCGCATGAGGCCGAAACGCCCGTCCCTGCCCCCGCAGATACGAGGCCATCTTCAACAAGTTGGCCTCCAACCCATCCAGGTCCACAATCAAACACGGCGTCGGCAAGTCATGCTTCGACAACTTGCCCTTCACATCGCCGCTAGCCAATATCTGCGAAACTTCCGCCCAAGTCCGGGAAACCATCTTTCCATTATGGCCTCCAAACCGCCGTCGGCCACCAACCCGTCCCCAACCGGTTATTGTCCACCGCCAACCAGTACACCGTCTGCGTTCCACTGGCAAACGCGCCCGTGCGAGTCATCACCAGATTCAACGTCGTGCTCGTCCCATTCGTACTCACGCTGCTCGCCGCCAGATTCACCGAACACTGGCTATTGGCCAACGGCACAACACTACTCGGCGACACCGCATCCAAACTCGTCGCCGACAAAGCATCGTTGTACAAGCCAACAAATCCCGACGCCCGCTCATAGTATCCGTGGCACCCATTCGTCGGAATGTTCGGCGTCGGATTCACCAGGAAATAGACCTTGTCCAGGGAGGCGGCCGATACCGTCACCGAAAACGTCTGTGTCGCGCCCGATGCCGCCACACCCTGCACCGGCAGCACCACAGGCCCGCTCGTGTTCATCCCGTTCCAACTCGGCCCGCCAACCCAACCCGTCCCCAAATTCCCTCGATCCACAGCCCAGAAAAACAGGTTTCTTGTCCCCGTAATGAAAATGGCATTCTTCAATTGCATTGGCAACGAGATCGTCAGGTCGTTCCCGTCCCCGGTCACCGTCAGCCCCGTTCCCTTCACCTCGCAGAAGCCATTGGAAAGACTCCCCGCCGAGTTCGGCGCAAGCGGCCCCAGTAACCCAGTCAGCCCGGCGTCATACAGATACACCGCATTCGTCGCCCGGTCGTAGAAGCCGTGGCATCCGGCCACCTCCACCTTCGGCGTCGAGTTCAACACAAAATACACCCGGTCAATGTCGGCATACCCATTGGCGTCCCGCGCCAGCACCGTAAAAAGTCCATTCACATTGGAAAGGGCCGCAGGCGTCCAGCTCACCACCGCCGGTGCCGCCGGCCCCGCCCCAACCCCGGCGCTCCACGTCCCCGTCTGCACCCAGTCGGTCCCATTCCCCTGCGCGTCCACCGCCCACAGCGCCACCCGCTGCGCCACCCCAACGTAGGACCCGCGCGCCGTCATCGCCATCGTCAGTGTCAGGTCCGTTCCACTCCCGCTAACCGAGGAACTCCCCACATTCAACGAACACTGCGAATTCTGCAGCACCCCCGCCGTCCCTGCCACCATCGGCCCGCTCAACGTCGTCAAGCCGTCCGAATACAAATAAAACGAGTTATTCGACCGCTCATAAAACCCATGACAAGTATTGGCAGGAATCCCAATCGTCTGGTTCACCAGAAAGTAGACCCGCGACAGATTCGCAAACCCGTCCCCGTCCCGCGCCACAAAGGTAAAGCGCTCTGTCACCGCCGTCGACGCCGTCGGCAACCCGGAAACCACCGACGGCGTCCGAAACGCCATCTCAGCAATCCACCCTCCAAGCGACACCCACCCGGACCCCGCCCCCTGCTTGTCCACCGCCCACAAATACAATCCCCGCGCCCCCGTTGCAAACCCACCCTGCATGCGCACCGCCAGCCTCGCCACCATATCCGTCGACGCCGACGGGCCGGCGCCCGACGATCTCGCCCCGTCAATCGAGCACTGCGAATTCTGCAACGTCCCCGGCACCCCCAGCGTCAAGGGCCCCTGCAACACCGTCAACGCGTCGTTATACAAAAACACGGAATTCGCAGCCCGATCATAAAATCCATGACAACTGCCTTGCGTCACCGTATCCGTCGCATTCACTAAAAAGTAGACTCGCGTCACGTCATCCCCGCCGTCCGGATCCCGCGCCCACAGCAGCAACTCCTGAGACACCCCGATAATCGATACGTTCAACGCCACCACCGTCGGCGCCCGGTTCACTAACGATGGCATCGTCCACGATCCCGTCTGCACCCATCCCGTCCCATTCTGCTGCGCGTCCGTCACCCACAGGTACACGGTCCGCAAGCCCGTCAAATAACTCCCCTTCACCTCCAACCCAAACGTCACCGCCAGTTCCGTCGCCGTCACCCGACTCACGCTCGACGCAGCCCCGCTCAGCCGGCACTGCCCGTTCTCCACCGTCCCAGCCACCCCAGGCGTCAACGGCCCCTGCGGCACCGTCAACCCGTCGTTGTAGAGGAACATCGTGTTCGACGCCCGGTCGTAAAACCCATGGCACCCATTCGGCGCCACAGTCCTATCCGCGCCAATGTGGAAGTACACCCGCGCCAGGTTCGCGGTCCCGTCCCCATCGCTCACCGTAAAGGTCAGCGGCTGCACCGCCGCCGTCGCATTCGCCGGCGACACCCCCACCACCATCGGCACCGCCACCGGCGCTCCGCCCGCCTGCGTCACCATCACAATTTCCCCGCTCACTTGTATCATCGCCGTCCGCGCCAATCCCGACGGGTTCGCCTCGGTGGTCCACAGGATCTGCCCCGTGCCAATCCCCAATCCACCCGCCGAGATCCGCAACCAGGACGACGACGACGTCGCCCCCCATACGCAGTCGCTCCCCGAAACCACTCCCAGCGCCCCAAACCCCGCCGCCGCGCTCAGCGCCCCCGGCGCGCCGTCCGACTGCAACGTGCAGCCATTCCTCCCGATATTCTGCCGGTAAACCGTCAATGAATGCCCATTCACCACCGGCGCCGCCGGATCCACCGCCGTCACAACGTACAACGCGCTTCCGCCCAGCCCAAAGAACACCTGTTTCCCCTGCACCTCGTAGGAACTCCCCGAAACCGTAACCCGCCCCAACGGCGTACTGGTGCTCTGCCCCAAAAAC
>CANIFK010000603.1 GCA_947466555.1 Acidobacteriota bacterium
ACGTCGGCAGGTCTTTGTTCATGCTGCCCAACCCATACGCCATCCACGCGCCCGTGCAAGGCTTCCCCGGCACCATCGATCCAGTCTGAATAAACGTAATCGCCGGCTCGTGGTTAATCGCCTCCGTGTGCATCGTGCGGATGATCGAAATGTCGTCCACCATCTTCGCCGTATATGGCAGCAACTCGCTCAGCCACGCCCCGCTCTGCCCATGCTGCGCGAACTTGAAAACCGTCGGCGCAATCGGAAACCGCGTCTGCCCCGACGTCATCGTCGTCAGCCGCTGCCCGTTCCGCACCGACTCCGGCAGGTCCTTGTCGAACCAGTCCTTCATCTTCGGCTTGTAGTCGAACAGGTCCAACTGCGGCGGCGCGCCCACCATGTGCAGCCAGATCACCCGTTTGGCCTTCGGCGCAAAATGCGGCAACCCCGTCGAAGACGGCTCCGCGCCCTCCAGCAGCGACGCCAACGCCACGCCGCCAATGCCCTGCGCACCGCGCCGCAGCAGTTGCCGGCGCGTCTCCATCCGAACGGATTCATCAATCGGGTTCATCATTTGTTCAACGCCTCGTCGAGATTCAACACCTGGCTCGCCACCATCGTCCACGCCGCCAACTCCTGCGCCGACAACTTCCCATCCCGCGGCGACTCGCCCATCGCCAGCAACTTCTTCGCCTCTTCCGGCTTTGCGTCATAGTGCGACAGGAACGACTTGTACGACCGCTCCACCACCGCCTTCTCCCGCGCCTCCAACGGCCGCGCCAGCGCCCGTTCCGCTAAGTAATCGAGCCTTCCCTCAAACCCGCTCTTCACGTTCTTCATCGTCCGCTCCGCCAGGTTCCGCGCCGCCTCCACGAACTGCACATCGTTCATCGTAATCAACGCCTGCAACGGCGTATTCGTCCGCTCCCGCCGCACGGTGCAAGTCTCCCGCGTCGGCGCGTTAAAGATCTCCATCGACGCCGGCGGCGCGCTCCGTTTCCAGAACGTATACATCGATCGTCGATACAGTTTCTCCCCGTGGTCCTGTTTATAAAACCGCGTGTTCGACCCCTCCATCGCCACCGTCTCCCACACCTTCTCCGGCTGATACGGGCGCACGCTCGGGCCGCCGATCGTCGGCACCAGCAACCCACTCGCAGCCAGCGCGTAATCCCGAACCATCTCCCCATCCATCCGGAACCGCGGCCCACGCGACAGCAGCAAATTCTCCGGATCCTTCTTCCGTTTCTCCTCCGTCGCCACCGCCGCCTGCCGGTAGGCCGACGAAGTCACCATCATCCGCACCAGCTTCTTCACGTCCCAACCCGACTCCCGGAACTCCACCGCCATCCAGTCCAACAGCTCCGGATGCGTCGGCGCCGTGCCCTGCGCGCCAAAGTCCTCGGCAGTCTTCACAATCCCGTTCCCGAAAATCTCCTGCCACATCCGGTTCACCGTCACGCGCGCCGTCAACGGATTCTCCGCCGAAGTCAGCCACTTCGCCAACCCCAACCGGTTCCGCGGATACTTCGTGCCCAACGCACCCGCCACCGCCGGCACCTCCGCCCGGACTTTATCCCGAGGCTGGTCATACATCCCCCGGAACAGCACGAACGCCTCCGGGTCTTTCTCCCGAACCTCATTCATCACATGCGTCACCGGAGCCCGCCGCGTAATCGCGCGCTGCTCGCCCACCGTCTGCAGCCACTCCTCATTCGCCTTCCCCCAGGCCTTGTCCATGCGCTGCAAATACAGCAACTCCGCCGCCCCGCGCGCCACGTCCAACGACGCCTCCCCCGCATACCGTAACGGCATCCACCCAGCCAGAATCTCCACCTCGTCATCCCTTAACTGCCGGTCCAGAATCTGCAAATCCTGCACCGCCCCGCCCTCGAAAAACTTCTTATTCCCGTCACTCCCCAACGTCACCGGAGCCTTGGAAAGCGTGGAACCCCCCACCGCTCCCCCGCCCGAATTCGGATTCGTCTCCGTAATGGCCACCTTCCCATCAATGAAAATGGAAAGCCCCTTGTAGTCCCGCGACCCATCGAACGTCACCGTAACGTGATGCCACGTATTCGCCTTCAATCGCCCCGAAGCCCCGGCGCGAATCAGGATCAAATCGTCCTTCGTCCCGCCCATCATCTGGAATCGAGGCCGCCGTCCGTCGAAGTCAAACGCCCAGCCCTGCGTAATGCTCTCTTTCTTGTTCACCCAGTCCAGCTTGGTCGCCACCGCGAAGTTCTGTTCCTCCTTCGGCAGGTACACCCAAGCCGCCACAGTGAACGGTTTCCGGCTATCCAGATCCTGCTTCACCGCCGGCAACTCCAACGATTTCTTCGGTCCGAACGACAACGCCTTCGTCCCGCCCACGGCCCCATCCACCAGCTTCACGCCCTCCGGCAACACCGCCGGCGTCTGCAGCGTCCATCGCGGCGAATAGCCCTTAAACGGCGTCTTCAAAGCCCGATACTTCCCCAACCGGACCCACTCATCCATCCCCGCCCGCGCCCGCGTCCGCAGCGCTGCCCGCGCATCGCGCCGGGCCTTCTCTTCCACCAACAACTGGTGCCACCGCGCCCGCTCCCGCTCCGCCGGAACCGAAATCACCGGCGGCGTGTCATGAATATTCCCGTCCATCGGCTTCTGCGTCGTGTTCCGGAAGAACGCCGCCATCTGGTAAAACTCTTTTTGCGTAATCGGATCAAACTTGTGGTCGTGGCAAGTCGCGCAGCCCACCGTCAGCCCCAGCCACACCGCCCCCGTCGTATCCACACGGTCTTTCGCATAGATCGCCGCCACTTCGTCCTCAATCGACCCGCCCTCGTTGGTCGTAATATTACACCGGTGAAAGCCCGTCGCCACCGTCTGCTCCATCGTCGGATTCGGCAACAAATCCCCCGCCAGTTGCTCCAGCGTGAACTGGTCGAACGGCATGTTCTTGTTGAACGCCGCAATCACCCAATCCCGGTACGGCCACATCTCCCGATAGTTATCGACGTGAATGCCATGCGTATCCCCATACCGCGCCGCGTCCAGCCAATACCGTCCGCGATGCTCCCCATACTGCGGCTTCGCCATCAGCCGGTCCACCAGCCGTTCATACGCATCGGCGGCGGTATCCTGCACGAACGCCTCCACCTCCGCCGGGGCCGGCGGCAATCCCGTCAAGTCCAGTGACAACCGCCGCGCCAACGTCCGCTTATCGGCCTCCGCCGCCGGAGCCAACCCTTCCGACTCAAGCCGCGCCAGCAGGAACCGGTCAATCCCGTTCCGCGCCCACTGGGCGTTTTTCACCGCCGGCAACTCCCGCTTCACCGGAGCCGTAAACGACCAATGCTCCTTATACGCCGCGCCTTCGGAAATCCACCGCTTCAACACATCCTTCTGCGCATCGCTCAACGTCTTGTGCGCCGCCGGCGGCGGCATCCGCAGCGCGGGCGTCGCGTGGTTAATCCGCTTCCACAACTTGCTCTCTTCCGGCTTCCCGGCAACAATCGCTGGCCCCGGCACATCCAGCCGCAAATTGGCCATGCGCGATCCCTTGTCAGGCCCGTGGCAGTGGTAGCAGGCATCGGACAAAATCGGCCGCACCTCCCGCTGAAAGTCCACGGGCTTCTGCTGCGCGGACAAACCAGCGCTCACCACCACCAGCAACCAACAGTTCCTCATAACAAGTCCTCACGCAAATCCACAATCTTCGCCTGTTCCAACGGCACCAGCCGCTCCCCGGCCGCGCACACCGCATCAACACCCAAGTGCTCAATCACAAAGTCGTTCCACCGATACGTCCGTTCCCGTCCGCTCGATGCCGAAAAGTCGTTCTTTGCATTATGAATCACCCGCGTCACCGAATCCGGCCGCAGCACCGCCAACCGGTACTCCGCCCGCCGCGGCACGCCGTCGTATAACCGGTCCCCACGCAGCCAAAGCTCCACCGCGCCCTCATCCCCAAGCCGCAACCCAAACAGCGCCCACCGCCGCTCCACATATCGCGGCTGGAACGAAAACGGCAACAGCCGCGTCCCCACGCCGTCCTCATCCTCCACAATCAGCACATCCGCCGCAGCCGTCCCGCCCGCCGAACGCACCCGGTCCCCAGCCCGAAAAATCGGCTCCGGAACAGACGGGTCCCGATGCTCCGTCTTTGTCCACACCGTCGTCTTCCGC
>CANIFK010000604.1 GCA_947466555.1 Acidobacteriota bacterium
ATCGCTACCCAGGAGACCATGCTCGGCTTCGCCGCCCGCCCCGGCGACACCGCGCAAATGAAACTCGGCGCCTTCGTCTCAGGCAATTTCTTCGATGAAATCAACATCGCCCTCGAACGCGGCCGCCCCTTCCGTCCCGATGAAGACGAAGCCTCCGGCCGCAATCCAGTCGTCGTTATCTCCCACGAACTCTGGACCGATCAGTTCCAGTCCGACCCAGCCATCCTCTCCCGCAAAATCCGCCTCAACAACGTCGAACTCTCCATCATCGGCGTCGCCCCCGCGCACTTCTCCGGCCTCCGCAACATGATCCGCGCCTCATTCTTCGTCCCCATCTACATGTCGCCCGCCATCACCCCCACGCGCGCCATCCCCGGCCGCCGCGACATCTTCCCCCTCAACGTCCGCGGCCGCCTCCGCCCCGGCATCTCGATCGATCAGGCCAACGCCGAAGTCGCCACCCTCGCCCGCAATCTCGAAGCCGCCCACCCGGAATCCAATCGCGGCCGCGGCCTCCGTGTCCGCACTGAAATCCAACAGCGCTTCGACGCCTCTCCCCCCGACGCCATTCTCGTCGGCATGCTCCTCGTCACCACCCTCCTCGTGCTCATCATCGCCTGTGTCAACGTCGCCAATCTCCTCCTTGCCCGCGGCCAGGCACGCACCCGCGAAATCTCCGTCCGCCTCGCCCTCGGCGCCAGCCGCTCCCGCATCCTCCGCGAACTCCTCACGGAATCCCTGTTGCTCGCAATCGCCGGCGGCGCCATCGGCCTCCTCATCGCCGCCGCCGCAACCAGCGCCTTCAACAGCATCGAACCACCCAGCGATTTCCCCATCCTCCTCAACGTCCAAATCGATCGTCAGGTCTTCCTCTTCAACGCCCTGCTCTGCCTCGCGAGCGCCCTCCTCTGCGGCCTCGTCCCCGCCCTTCGCAGCCTCCAGCCGGATCTCGTCAGCGGCCTCAAAGGCGGCGACTCGCAGCCCCGCTCCCTCTGGGGCCGCGGCACCCTCGTCGCATCCCAAATCGCCGTCTCCTGCGTGCTCCTCATCATCGCCGCCATGATGATCGCCGGCATGCGCGGCACCCTGCTCAAGGAGCCCGGCTTCCGCATCGACAACCTCCTCATCACCGGTCTCAACCCGCTCAACCCCGATACCGCCAACCCCTTCTACGACCGTCTCCTCGACCGCGTCCGCTCCACCCCCGGCGTGCTCTCCGCCACCCTCGCCACCGCCGTCCCCACCGCCAATGACGCCATCCGCCACGCCCGCGTCATCCCCGAAGGCTACACCCTCCCGCCCAACCAGCAGGACATCCAGGTCTTTGAAACCGATGTCACCGAAGACTACTTCGCCGCCACCGCCATCCCCATCTTGAGCGGTCGCGCCATCACCCGCCAGGACGACAACACTGCCCCCCGCGTCGCAGTCGTCAACGACCTCTTCGCCCAGCGCTACTACCCCGGCCAGCAAGCCGTCGGCAAACGCTTCCGCATGGCTGGCCAGATAGTCCAAATCGTCGGCATCGCCCGCCGCGCCAAATACATCTTCGTCGGGGAAGGCCCCATGGACGCCATCTATCTCTCCGCCCGCCAGGCGCCCCGCATGGGCCGGATGACCCTCATGGTCCACACTGCCTCCGACGCCGCCAACTTCTCCGCCCCCGTCCGCGAAATCGTCCGCCAAATCGACGCCGCCGTCCCGCTCACCACCCTCCGCACCATGGCCGATTATCACGACCGCCGCACCGTTGGCATCGTCCGCCTCCTTGTCCGCACCGTAACCGCCCTCGGCGCCATCGGCCTCCTGCTGGCGCTCATCGGCCTCTACGGAACCATGTCCTACGCCGTCAGCCGCCGCACCCGCGAAATCGGCATCCGCATGGCCATCGGCGCCGCCCCGGCCTCCATCCGCCGCTTGCTCTTGAAACAAGGCGCGTGGATCGCCGGCCCCGGCATCGCCGTCGGTCTCGCCATTGGCCTCTTCGCCGCCAATATCTTTGAACAAGGCTTCCTCGGCATGGCCGTCGCTCATCCAGCCGTTTTCGTCGTCGTCCCGCTCTTACTCACCACCGCCGCCCTCGCCGCTTGCTGGCTCCCCGCCCGCCGCGCCGCCGCCACCGCGCCTACCCACGCTCTTCGTTGCGACTAACTCCCGGCTATGATGGATAAGTCCGATCTACGAGGAGAGCAATACATCTATGTTTCTGCACCGATGGTCCGCGGTGTTGACTTGCAGTCTCTTTTGCCTCACGGCCGCGCCCATCCCGCGCCATGCCGTTAACTTACGCGGCGCGCTCACGGAAAGTAGCGCCCGCCCACCGAAGCAGATCGGTGACGACTTTACCGCCGCCCGCATGGCCGCCGCAGGCCTGCCCGCCGCCACCGCCGCCGGATTGTATCTGGCCAATGAATTTAGGACGGACCACAACGGCGTCACCCACCTGGTATATCGCCAGCGCTTCCAGGGCCTCGACATTCACGGCATGGAATGGCACGTGAATATCGATCGCGATGGCCAGGTCTTGAACGCCGGCGGCCAGCTCTTCGCCGCCCCCACCGCCCCGGCCGCCAACGCAGCCAAACTCACCGAAGCCGCCCGCGCCGCCCTCTCCGCCGTCAATCCCATCCTCGCCCGTCAGTCCACGCTCCACCGCTCCGGCATGACCGCCCGCGGTGACGCACGCTTCGTCTCCGATGAAATGGGCGAACTCACCGGCCGCCCCGTCTGGTACCCCGTTCGCGGCGTTCTCCAACCCGCGTGGCGCTTCGTCGTCACCGATGGCGACGGCGTCTCCACCTACGACACCGTCATCGACGCCGAGGCCAACACACTCCTCGCAAAACGCGCACTCACCAAATTCCAATCCACCGCCAAAGGCTCCGTCTTCACCAGCGTCAGCCCGCAGCCCCCCCGTCAAGTTCGGCGTCCAGTCCACGGACGAACCGCCCTACATCCAACGCGTCGTCGTCCCCTTCTCCGGCTCTCCCACCGCCTCGCCAAAGGGCTGGGTCTCCGGCACCGAAACCGCCGGCAACAATACCATCACTGGCCTAAATCCCGCCGGCGCCGTCTTTCTCGCCAACCCGCTCACCGCCAAGTCTCCCGCTCTCGACTTCCAGTTCCCGCTTCTCCTTGGACCCGACGCTCCCGTCTCCACTGCCTTCGGCGACGCCGTCACAACTAATCTCTTCTACTGGGTCAACCGCGCTCACGATCTCTTCTACGAGGTCGGTTTCAATGAAGCCGCCGGCAACTACCAGGCCCAGAACTACACGAATGCCGGTCTCGGCGGCGACCCCATCCTTGCCTACTCCCAATTCGGCTCTCAGGCCACAACCGGATTCGCCGACCTCGGCAACGCCTTCTACACCACCCGCGAATTCGGCGACGGCGCCCCCTCGATGATCGCCATGTATCTCACCTCCTTTGGCGGCGTCTGGGCCGATGGCTCTCTCGCAAGCGACGTAATCCTCCACGAATACACGCACGGCGTCACCTTTCGCCTCATCCCCACTCTGGACGGTTTCCAGGGCGGCGCCATCGACGAGGGCCTTTCCGATTTCTGGGCACTGGAGTTCCTCGTCCCCGAAGGCGCCTCGCCCGATGGCGTCTACCCCTTCGCCGAATACTGGTACCGCGCCTTCGGCGGCGGCCTCCGCAACCGCCCCTTCTCCACCAACATGGAGGTTAACCCTCTCACCTACGCCAATCTCGGCCGTTCCTGGCTCAACCCGGAAATTCACGAGGACGGTGTCATCTGGGTCCAGGCCCTCTGGGAAATCCGCTCCAATCTCATCCGCCAGTTCGGCGAAACCGAAGGCCGCCGCCGCTTGAAGCGCATCGTCCTCGACGGCATGAAGATGTCCCCGCCCTCGCCCTCCATGGTCGAACTGCGCGACGCCATCCTCCTCGCCGAACGTGTCGATTACAAGGGCGAAAGCCAGTCCCAACTCTGGGAAGGCTTCGCCAAACGCGGCTTGGGCGTGCTGGCCTACAGCCCCGGCCCGGACACTATCCAGGTCTCCGCGTCGTTTGATAAACCCTCCAACACCGGCGCCATCGGCGTACAGACCGAAACGCCCATCATCGGCCAGCCGCTCCGCGTCTCCGTCGCCGATGCCAACTACACCGGCGAAACCCTCACCATC